>JBAXGL010000059.1:0-11621 GCA_037139375.1 Bacteroidales bacterium
GCTTTTCTGTTATTTTACTTGTTGGAGTTGCCATTTTTGCCATAACTCATATACCAAAAGAATATCTGAAGGGAACGCGCTTCGAGACTGGTTTTAGTCGGATTTCTCAACATTTCGAGTCGAAAGCGAATGCAAATAAGAATTCTAAACAAGTGGTGTTGGACGACAAAAACCGTCAAGAGGTGACTGGAAAAATTGCCATAGCCAATGGTAAAATTTTTGGACTCATGCCGGGGAACAGTCAAACGCGTGATTTTCTTCCTCAAGCTTTTTCCGATTTTATTTTTGCAATCATTCTTGAAGAAACGGGCTTGGTGGGCGGCTTAGTGGTTATTTTTCTCTATTTTGTCTTTCTTTTTCGAGTAGGAATCATTGCGCGAAGGTGCAAAACAGCGTTTCCGGCTTTGGTGATTATTGGGTGCGCATTAATTATTGTTTTTCAAGCATTGATAAATATGTCGGTAGCCGTAGGATTGATTCCTGTGACGGGTCAACCTTTGCCTTTGATAAGTCGTGGAGGAACTTCCACGCTGATTAGTTGTATCTATTTTGGTGTAATTCTTTCGGTAAGTCAGTTTGCCACGAAAGAAAACGCAAAAGAAATAATAGAAAAACAACCCAGTGATAAGGTGACAGAAAAGGTCATATACGAAGGATTAGAAGAGGACTAAGTATGGAAAAACAACCAAGAGTCGTCATTAGCGGCGGTGGAACCGGCGGACACATTTTCCCCGCTATCTCGATTGCCAATGCGGTGAAGGAACTTCGCCCAGATGCAGAAATTCTCTTTATCGGAGCCGAAAACCGCATGGAGATGGAGAAAGTACCTGCTGCAGGTTATCCCATCGTGGGACTGCCGGTGAGCGGATTCGACCGAAAAAACATGTTCAACAACGTACAAGTGATCTATCGTTTGACAAAGAGTATGTTGAAAGGATGGTTCGCCGTGCGCAAGTTTCGTCCCGATGTGGCGGTGGGCGTGGGTGGTTACGCCAGCGGACCGACATTGCGCATCGCATCGATGCAAGGCGTTCCGACTTTGTTGCAGGAGCAAAACTCGTATGCCGGAGTCACCAACAAAATATTGGCAAAGAATGCAGCGAAAATCTGCGTGGCTTATGACAAAATGGAGCGATTTTTCCCGAAAGATAAAATCATCCTGACCGGAAATCCCGTTCGTCAGGATCTGTTTACAAAAGAAGACAAACGTGCCGAAGCAGTTGAGTATTTCCAACTCGATCCTGCGAAGAAAACGATTCTCGTAGTAGGTGGCAGCCTCGGAGCACGGACTGTGAATCAGAGCATTATCGCCAAGCTTGCAGCCATTTCAGAATCGGACGTACAGGTGATTTGGCAAACGGGTAAATACTACTTCGAAGATGCCGAAGCCACGCTCAAAACCGTGAATCCGAATAATGTGCACCTCACCGCCTTTATCAGTCGGATGGATTTGGCGTATGCAGTGGCTGATCTGATTATTTCGCGCGCAGGAGCGGGGTCGATTTCCGAATTCTGTCTGCTTGGCAAACCGGTCATTCTCGTGCCTTCGCCCAATGTGGCTGAAGACCACCAAACACATAATGCTCAAGCATTAACGACGAAAAATGCTGCTGTGATGATCAAAGACGTGGATGCTAAAGAGCAGTTGGTGGATGCAGCTTTGTCGCTCATCAATCAACCCGAAAAGATGGCTGATTTGGGTAAAAATATTCTGCTGTTGGCACAACACGACTCGGCAAAACGCATCGCCGAAGAGGTGCTGAAACTGATAAAATAGGAACACGAGATGAGATTCCACGCACTGCGACACCTGCAATTCGAAGGCTTGGGCATGATTGAGCCTTGGATTAAGCATCACGGCAATTCGCTCACCGAAACACTGTTTTGGGAGTCAGACTGGAAGCTTCCGTCGTTGGATAGTTTCGATTTTCTCATTGTGATGGGTGGTTCGATGAACGTCGACGAAGAGGCGGACTTCCCTTGGCTCGTGCAGGAAAAAGCGTTCATTGCCGATTGCATTCGGGCAAACAAACGGATTTTGGGCATTTGCCTCGGTGCACAACTCATTTCGAGGGCGATGGGGCACAAAGTGGGTTGCAGTCCCGAAAGGGAAATCGGCTGGTTTCCGGTAGAGAAGAAGTTCGACACGCATCCGCTGTTTCCATCGCTGGCAGACAAAAAGCAGCTCTACGTAATGCAGTGGCATGGCGATATGTTCGACATTCCGGCAGGTGCCGAATCGCTCTTTTCGTCGGCAGGTTGTCCGAACCAAGGCTTTACATTAAATGAAAATCGCGTGGTCGGGCTGCAATTTCACTTAGAGCTGAGCGACAATCACATCCGGCTCTTTTTCGATGACGGAGATAACGCCGAATTCGAGAACGTGACGAAATACATTCAGCTCCCAACCACCATTCTCGAAGAGAGCAAAAAACACTTCGCCACCACACGACTGGTATTGAATGATTTATTGGATGCGATGGTGAACATTTAACCGCAGAGAACGCAAAGAAGGCGCGGAGAACCGCAAAGAAGAAATGAGAAAATAGAAATAAACCTAAAAATAACCTCAGCAGTTCTCTGCGCGACGACTCAGCGTCCTCTGCGGTTAATTCGTAAAGTTAATGACAGAAAACGAGATATCAGATAAAATAATTGGCTGCGCCATTGAGGTACACAAAACTCTTGGTCCGGGATTATTGGAAAGTGCATATTCTGAATGCTTGTATTTTGAGCTTAAGAAATTGGGACTTAAAGTTGAAAAAGAAAAACCTCTTCCGTTAGTTTATAAAGATGTAAAACTTGAAGTTGGTTATCGTTTAGATTTAATAGTTGAAGAAAAAGTTATTGTTGAACTAAAAGCTGTTGAAGCGATTACAGATGTTCATCTTGCTCAGGTTCTAACTTATCTGAAATTGTCTGGATGTAAATTAGGATTATTAATGAATTTCAATGTAATTCGTTTAGTTGAAGGATTGAAGAGAGTAGCAAACAGACTATAAAACTTAACAACAGAGAACGAAAAAGAACTAAACTCAGCGTCCTCTGCGGTTAAATTCCAAAAGTAAATCGCAGAAAGCGCAAAGAAAAGAACGAAAAAATAGAAATTAAGCAAAAAAAATCTCCGCGGTTCTCTGCGTGAAAACTCAGCGTCCTCTGCGGTTAAAACCAAAAACATTATGCCAACCTACCAAATAGACAAAATTCTGTTTCTCGACATCGAGACTGTGCCGCAAACCGCTGCGTTGTCGGAGATGTCGTATGAATTGCAGAAGCTGTGGGCAGAGAAATTCGAGATGCAACGCCGCCGCATGCCCGACCGCTATCCCGAAGATATAGATGCCGCTGTTGCATACACTCAGGAAGCTGGGATTTATGCCGAATTTGGTAGAATCGTCTGCATCTCGGTGGGGTTGGTCTTTTTCAGAGAGGGCGAAAAGTACATTCGGTTGAAATCGTTTGCTGGAGACGACGAAAAGGCGCTGTTGCTCGATTTTGCGACGTTGATTCAGAAAACCTTCACGCCCGATCACAACATTTGCGGACACAACATTAAGGAGTTCGATATTCCTTACATCGCTCGCCGCATGCTGATTAACGGCGTGGCGCTGCCGCCCGTGCTCGACATTGCTGGCAAAAAACCGTGGGAAGTGAAGTTTATCGACACGCTCGAAATGTGGCGCTTTGGCGACTACAAAAACTACACCGCGCTGAAACTGCTCACCGCCGTGTTTGGCATTCCCACACCGAAGGACGACATCGACGGCAGCCAAGTGGCATCGGTCTATTACGGAGAAAACGACGTGCAACGCATCGCCACCTATTGCGAAAAAGATGTGCTGGCAACGGCGCAGCTTTTTCATCGGTTTAACGGATTACCACTGATTGAGGAGGGGAATGTGGAGATTGTTCAAATTAAGGTAAAACGAGATTAACAAATAATAATTTAAAATATATGCCAGATTTAAGTATTTCAGAACAATACAAAAGGTTCAAAAACTTTTTAATAATGAGACTTTGTCTATCTACTGGGATTACTTTGTTTTTTACTTTTAAAATGATAAGTGAAGATTCTTTTATAGAAGACAATCATTTTATGTGGTTATACTTAGTATTCTTAAATCTCTTTGTTGGGTTTGGAATATTTTTCACATTCAGACATGCAAGAAAAAATGAACAGACCTATTTAAATGGTGATTTTAATACAAGGTTTAAAAACTATATCAAATTTACAATGTATAGATTTTCTGCATTGGAAATAAGTCCAGTGGCATTTATGGTTGGATTCGTTTCATTTGGTCGAATATATTTTATTATTGAAGCAATTATTTTTTACATTTTACTCGCTATTTATTTCCCAACCAAGAAAAGATTATCTAAAGAAATAGATTTCAAAATTGATTAATAAAAAATTCGTATGTTTCAGCAAATTGGAGGTTTTCTTGACAACATCATTCCACTAGGAATATTTCTGTACTTTACGTTAGTTTTATTCGACATTATAAAGCTACGAAATAAACCAAAATTTTTAGATAATCCACCTAAATATTTCAAGATTATATCTGTTGTAGGATTAGTTTGTTTTACAATTTTACTTGTAATGAGAATAATTGAATTATCGTAATTAATTGACATTTATTCAATATCTCCTTTTACAACAAGAAAAGTCAAGAATGAAAAACTTAAAAAACATCATTTCAGTCTATTTCGTGGGTGCCGGTGGCATCGGCATGAGCGCGTTGGTTCGCTATTTTCTGGCAAAAAGGAAAAAAGTGGGCGGATACGACAAAACCGCTACCGAACTCACCCGCCAACTGATTGCTGAAGGAGCTGACATACATTTCGAAGACAACGTGGCGCTCATTCCCGACTATTGCCGCGATGTGGAAAGCACCATCGTGGTGCGCACACCCGCTGTGCCCGAAGATCATTCGGAGTTGACCTATTTTCGGGAGAACGGCTTTTGGATGGTGAAGCGCGCCGAGGTGTTGGGCGAAATCACCAAGACCGACCGCGGCATCTGCGTGGCAGGCACACATGGCAAAACCACCACTTCGACGATGACGGCGCATTTGCTCAAGCAATCGTCGGTCGATTGCAACGCATTCCTGGGCGGCATTCTCAAAAACTACGACAGCAACCTGATGCTTTCGGAGAAGAGCGACCTCACCGTGATCGAAGCCGACGAATACGATCGCTCTTTTCATTGGTTGCAGCCTTACATGGCGGTCATCACCTCGTCCGACCCCGACCACCTCGATATTTACGGCACCGAAGAGGCATACCTCGAAAGCTTCCGCATCTTCACCTCGTTAATTCAACCGGGCGGTTGCTTGGTGATGAAAAAGGGCATCACCGTGCAACCCGATTTGCAAGAAGGGGTGAAACTCTACAGCTATTCGATTGAAGAGGGCGATTTTCATGCTGAAAATGTGCGCATTGGCAACGGAACGATCTTGTTCGACTTCGTTACGCCAACAGAAAAAATAACCGAAGTAGAACTCGGTGTGCCCGTTCGCATCAACATCGAAAACGGTATTGCTGCTATGGCTTTGGCGTGGCTGAACAGCGTTTCGGCAGACGAACTCCGCAGCGGAATGAAAAGCTACGGCGGAGCTAAACGTCGATTCGATTTTTATGTGAAATCAGATAAATTCGTGCTGCTCGACGACTATGCGCACCACCCCGAAGAGGTGAAAGCGAGCATTTCGTCGGTGAAACAACTTTACCCTGACCGCAAGTTGACTGTTATTTTCCAACCTCACCTCTTTAGCCGGACGAACGATTTCTACCGCGAATTTGCTGAAAGCCTTTCGCTCGCTGATGAGCTGATTCTGCTCGACATCTATCCGGCACGAGAATTGCCGATGAAAGGCGTCACTTCGCAGTTGATTTTCGATTTGGTGACCGCGCAGAAAAAGATCTTGTGCCTCAAAAGCGAACTAATTGATGTTTTCGCCAAAGGCAGTTACGACGTGGTGATGACCCTCGGCGCAGGCGATATCGACATCTATATTCCTCAAATAAAAGAGATTCTGGAAAAACAATGAAAAAATTTCTAAAAATACTAGGCATAATCCTATTAGGCGGATATACTATTTTTGCAGCCGCATGGTTCTATCAATCGCCTCAACAGGAGATTTGCAAAGACCTGATTGTGGATATTGCAGATGCCAACGAAGTTCATTTTATCGACAAAGCAGAAGTGGTGCGATTGATGACAGAATGTTCACTGATGCCAGCTGGTCAGACGATGGGCGAAATCAACACCGAAGCCATCGAAGTGTGCTTAAAGCGCAATCCACTGATTAGAAAAGTGGAGTGCTTCAAAACAAACGACCATAAATTGAAACTTCAAATAGAACAACGGATTCCTGTGCTTCGGGTGATGTCTTTCTACGGAAATTTCTATGTGGACAAAGAGGGAAAAGCGATGCCAGTTTCGCCAAATTACTCGGCGAGACTAACAATTGCCTCTGGTTTTGTAGAAAAAAAGTTTGCAGAGGGCGAATTATATAAATTTGCACTATTTTTGCGTAACGATTCGTTGTGGAATGCTCAAATTCAACAAATTGATGTTGCTCAAAATCATGACATAACGCTTATTCCAACTGTAGGTGCTCAAAAGATTGTGATTGGACAGATCAGTAATTACGAGCAAAAAATGGCAAATTTGAAAGCGTTTTACCTCGAAGGTTGCAATCGTTTTGGTTGGAACAAATACAAAACAATTAATTTACGATATAACGGACAGATTATCTGCACCCCCAATTAAATATTTTACTATGGAACCCAAAGAGTATATCGCTGCCATCGACTTAGGCTCGTCTAAGATAATCGGTATGATTGGCTGGAAAAGACCTGATAGCACCCTCGAAGTGGTAGCTGTCGAAAAAATTGAATCGCCAAGTTGCATTCGTCGTGGCACTATTCACAACCTCGAAGAGACAGCTAACCATGTGAAGCAAATCTTGCAGAAGTTGGATAGTCGCATTCATCCAAATAAGCTGACAAAGGTTTACGTTGGAGTCGCTGGACAGTCTATTCATACGCTGAACCATAAGATAACCCGTTCTTTCACTCAGGAAGAGGTGATTAACGAGAAAATTATTGATTCAATTATTGATGAATGTTTCAACTATTCTATTGATGAGAAAATCGATGTTTTAGACGTTTACCCTAACGAATATAAACTTGATGCCAAAAAGACTGAAATCAATCCGATAGGGGTGGCTTGTGAAGAGATTGAAGCAAATGTGAAGCTAATCGTTGGACGAACATCGTTGAAAGAAAGCTTTTCAGGAGCAGTGGAGGATGGTAGAATTGATGTTTGTGGAATGCCTATTTCACAAATCAATGCAGCCAATCTTTTGCTCTCTGAAGCGGATAAAGTGCTGGGCAGCGCATTAATAGATTTTGGAGCAGGAACCACTTCGGTTACTATTTTCAAGGATGGTTTGTTACGTCATTTGGCTGTGATTCCATTTGGTGGTAATGTGGTTACTAAAGATATTTGCAGTGCCAATCTGATGGAAAGCGATGCAGAGAAACTCAAAACATCGTTCGGAAGTGCCATTTTCAATCCAGACTCTGACAACAAAGTATTCCGCCCGCACAATACTGGAGCGGTCGACGAACCTAAAATAGAGCTTCACATGCTCAATAATATCATCGAAGCTCGGATGACCGAAATCGTGGAAAATATCTGGTCGCAGATTCAAGCCTCTGGGTTTTCGAAAAGTCTGGGTGCTGGAATCTATTATACAGGTGGTGCTTCTCAGTTGCGTAACACTGGAGATTTGATTAAACGAATCACAGGTATTGAAGCCAAAAAAGCAGCCACAAATCGCAATATTTTCAACTCATCAACGTCTACTGAATCGATGTTGAATCCAGCATATACAACTGTACTGGGTATGTTGTTAGGTGGCACCACCAACTGTGTGAAGTTTGCTCATCACACGGCTGCGGTTTCTAAAACGGTCACTATCGAATTTCCAGAAGAAGAGTTGATTTTGAAACCTATTGCTGAAAAACAAGTTATTGAGAAAGTAATAGAGCCAAAAAAACCAAAAGGAGATAATAAACTTGTGGCAGCTGGGAAGAAAATGAAAATCATGTTAGGAGACCTCTTTACAGATTCAGACAATAATGATACCGAAATGAAGTAAAAAGACAGATGATATGACAAATATAACTGAAGCAACAATGGATTTCCAATATCCAGGCAAAAAATCATCCATCATTAAAGTAATCGGTGTGGGTGGCGGTGGTGGAAACGCCGTGGAGCACATGTATCGTGAAGGAATGCACGACGTTTCTTTCGTTCTGTGTAATACTGACAATCAGGCACTGAGCAAATCGAATATCCCTATCAAACTTCAACTTGGAGTGAAGACTACAGAGGGACTCGGCGCAGGAAACAGACCCGATAAAGCACGATTGGCAGCCGAAGAGAGTCTTCAGGAGATTCATCGTCTGCTCGATGATGGCACTAAAATGGTGTTCATCACGGCTGGTATGGGAGGCGGAACAGGTACAGGAGCTGCCCCTGTGATTGCTAAAATTGCCAAAGAAAAGAACATTCTGACTGTGGGTATTGTGTCGATTCCTTTCTTGTTCGAAGGTCGTCCGAAGATTCTTCAAGCTCTGAAAGGCGTGGAAGAGATGAGTCACCATGTCGATGCTTTGCTTGTCATCAACAACGAACGCTTGCGCAATATTTACAATGACCTCGATATTCCAAATGCGTTTCAGAAAGCTGATGAAACACTCACAACTGCAGCACGTAGTATTGCCGAAATCATCACTATTTCTGGTATCGTGAATCTCGACTTTGCAGATGTAGAAAATACGCTGAAAGACGGTGGTGTAGCTATCATGAGTACTGGAATGGCAAGCGGCGATCAACGATTGACCCAAGCTATTGAAAATTCACTTCATTCTCCGTTGCTCAACAACAATACGCCATTCAAAGCCAAAAAGGTGTTGTTTAATGTCTATTTCAGTAGCAATAATCCGTTGAAAATGTCTGAAATGGATCAAATCAACGAATTTATGCGCAAATTTAACCAGCAAAAAATTGAGGTGATTTGGGGATTGGCTTACGACGAATCATTGGGAGATTCTGTAAAAATGACTCTTTTGGCAAGCGGTTTCGAAATGTCGAACATTCCCGAAATTTCGGAGAAGAACGAACAAGAGAAACGCGAACAAGAAGCCACAGATCAAGAAGATCAACAAAAAACAGATGCGCTGATTAGTTCTATATATGGTAATTTAGCTTTGGCGAATGGTGGAAAAGTACGCCAAAAACCTATCATATTGACTAATGCACAACTCGATGACGATGCGTTTATCGAACAACTCGAAAAAAATCCGTGCTACAGTCGCGACAGTCAGTTTGTTCAAAAGATGACTTCTCAATCAACCATTGAACCAGCGTCCGACATCACCGAAAATACGTTATTTTAAGAAAGAACTAAAACGATAAATTATGAACTTGTTTGATCAAATAAGCGAAGATATAAAGAAAGCCATGTTGGCGAAAGACCGCGTGAAGCTCGATGCATTGCGTGGCGTGAAGAAAGAATTTCTCGAAGCAAAAACCGCTAAAGGAGCCGATGGTGAATTGAGCGACGAAGTTGCCACTAAAATCATTCAGAAATTGGTGAAGCAACGCAAAGAGAGTGCTGAAATTTTCGCCGCACAAAACCGCCCCGAATTAGCAGCTAAAGAGCTTGAAGAGGTGACACACATCGAGATTTACTTGCCTAAGCAAATGAGTGCCGAAGAGCTTGAAACTGTTCTTGTTGCATTAATTGCCGAAGTGGGTGCAGTAGGAGCCAAAGACATGGGCAAGGTGATGGGTGCTGCCACCAAAAAACTCGCAGGATTGGCTGATGGCAAATTGATTTCGGAAACTGTAAAACGACTTTTGGCGTAATATCCTATTGTCTAGTTCATTCTTAACAAATAGCAACCCGCCTATTGAATCATCAAACAGTGCGGGTTGTTTTCTTTAACTCCTTAACTTCTTTAACTCCTTGACTTCTCAGAAAATCGGCATCTTCTCCGGCTCGTTCAATCCAATCCACATCGGTCATCTGGCATTGGCAAACTATTTGTGCGAATACGAGCAACTCGATGAGGTGTGGTTTGTGGTATCACCACACAACCCGTTGAAGAATAGCGATGATTTGCAAAACGAGACTCAACGACTTGAATGGACGCGACGTGCAATTGGCTCTTATCCTAAATTTCGGGTAAGCGACATCGAGTTTTCATTACCAAAACCGTCATACTCCATCCAGACACTTCATGCCTTGCGCGAGAAATTCCCCGAAAACGAGTTCACACTCATCATCGGTGCCGACAATTGGGATTGTTTCGACAAATGGCGCGACTACAAAACTATTTTAGCGGAATTTCCAATTCTAATTTATCCCCGAAAAGGATTCGAAGTGGTGATTCCAGCCGAACTATCCTCAACAGTTAAGCTTACGAATGCTCCAATGTTGGAGATTTCATCTACATTTATCCGCGAAGCCATTGCCGAAGGACGGGATGTGCGTTGCTTTTTGCCAGAAGGAATACGCGAACTAGTCACAAAACCCTGATTTTTGAAAGCGGGACTTCCCGAAAATCAGCCAACGCCCATTGGCGACCTTTCGGGAAATCCCGAAACCTTGCCAACCGTCGTTGGGAGCTTTCGGGATGTTCCGAAACCTTTTCTACGGTCATTGGGAAGCTTTCGGGAAGCCCCGAAACCATGAATTAAGCCGTTGGCGAACTTTCGGAAGTTCCCGAAGCCTTGCCTACAGTCATTGGCTGGTTTTCGGGAACTCCCGGCGTAGTCCCTAAATCTCTGAGCGATTTTCGGAACTTCCCGAAAGCGTCCCCCCTTTTCGGGCGGGAGATATCGCTTTTGTAGTTGTGTTAATCATCGTTGAAAGATGTTTGTGGTATGTGATTAACGCGAGAAAATATCTAAAATTGTCACTTAATTTTCTTACAAATGGGCTTATCAAATCGAATTGGAAGAGTGTACCAAGAAATTATAAGGACGCCATTATGTTTGGCAGGTTTCCACTTGGGCATAAGCTTTATTATTCTAATTACTTCCTGATCAAATGCAGGAGCGAGTTTCTGCAAAATAGATAGTTGAGTAATGGAACCATCTTTTTCGACTGCAAATCGACAAATAACTAAAGGAATTTTATCTTTTGGGAGCGAGTCTTTTGGACATTGTGCATTTTTTTCAATAAATAAGCTAAGAGCTTTTTCGCCTCCTGGATATTCAGGAAAATACTCTGGATCGGCAAACACTATTTGTGGAATCTCTTCTTTCACATTTATCGAATTCGGAACAGGAGGCGTATCTTCTGTAGAGTTATAACTAATCTTGGGCACTTGAGCATTCAATAAACTCAAAGAGACAATAAGACTTATGAATAGCGAGATTAAAGTTATACGTTTCATTGCTCAAATATTTACAAACAAAAATAGCACTAATTACCGAACAAATCAATCGCAAAAATTAGCGGCATACACATTAAACCTCTCATCTCCGAAAAAATGACTAATTTTGCAGCAAATCGACACAATTTTTATGGAAAATC
>JBAXGL010000060.1:0-11452 GCA_037139375.1 Bacteroidales bacterium
TTTTTCTGAAGCAGCGGACTGTTGAGCTTGGCTTGATTGAGGTAGTAATTCAAATTGCGCGATTGTGCGCCAATCGACACCCAACTCGTCAACATGATTAAAGGTAGTAATAATCTCTTCATTATCTTATCATTCGGTTTTGGTAGAGAACCGACCGCAAATATAGTAGATATTGATGGAACTACAAATTAGCTCAGTTGATCTACAGATTTCTAGTATATAGAAAAGGCGGATGACACATCCGCCTTGACTACACAATATTTTTGTAAGGTTTTTAATAAAGCACCTCTCTGGGTTATAGAATAGAAATTATTAATTGTGTAAAATAGTAAATCTTCTCGAACCAGGACGATAGAATTCCGATTCTGTCGTAGATAAAGAAATGTGACAGAGTTGGAACTCTGTCATCCCAGTTAGAGACCGATTTTCCCCTTCTGCGTATTCCCAAAACTATCTACTGCCACAAACAGCCATACCAAACCTGCAGGAACTTTAAACTCAGACCCTTGCCCTTGCATCATCAAACTGCCTTGCAGATTGTAATACTGCAAATGCACATCCCGATTAAATATCAACTTATGACCAATCAACCGATAAGCAATTGCTGATGCGGTAACTTTGCTAACAGCCGTAGCTGTGCCTACCACAAAATTACCATAAGGATAAACTGCACTATGCATATCCCTCACCACCTGTAGTTTGTACGTTCCATCCGCCAATATAAAACTCTTGGCATTGCCGTCGCCCACGTAAGTTTCGGCAGTTGTCCATATGGTATCTGTGCCGACAACAGTATTTATTTTCAATAACTTATACGTTATGCCAGAAACTGTGCTTGGAAAACTAAGTGTTTTGGCTGTGTTGTTGAATGTCGGTTTTTCGAGAATGGAAATGGTGTCACGAGTCCAACTTCCAGCTGCATCATTTGTCCAACTAAAAAATGTACCAAGTCCAAGATTACAGATACTATCAGTCTTACCTCCATGCAATAAAGAACTTGAAACTGTATACCATCGATACGAAGCAAAATAATTTCCTTCATTCACAGTTGCATTACCACCCTGCGCAACCCAGATAAAGTCTGGATAATTGCCATAAGTGGCTGAACCAATTGTTTGGTCTTGTAAGTCGGCTTGGTAGGTGACATGTAGTGTAGTAGTTGTCATTGTTCCATTTAATTTTAGGTAGTCAAATGTCCATGTACCTGTCATATTTATACAATTCTTTGTTGGGGAATTCTTAATATTGTCACCAAGTGCATTCCATATATCTACATATGTTCCTAATGAAGCAAATGTTATATATGTTGGTCTGCCCGTAATAATTGAAAAATTTAACGTTGACTTGTCAGGTAAGTCTGGAATTACATACGGATTAGCAAACGAATAATTCCGTGGGTCGATAGTAACAGAAGTTTGCGCAGTGGCAGAAATGCTAAAAAGCAGTGCGACTAGAGAGAGAGAGAGAGAGAGTTGTAAATAGATTTCATACAGATAGATATAAAGGAGTTATAGAAATAATAAATTTTATCGAAACGGTACGACAGAATTCCGATTTTGTCGTAGATAAAGAAAAATGATAGAGTTGACACCTCTCTCCAAATTTCCCCCAAATATAGTAATTATCATAAAACCATCAAATAGAATCTAAAAAATAACGTCAAATTCATTCGTCTAAGCGATGAAAGAGATAAAGTGCATCGTAAATTATGAATATAAGGTAGGAGAAAAGATGTAGTGCAAGGTTTGTTTGCACAAATTGAGCAGCACAAACGGTTAAGATAAAGGTTTGTTTTGTGTATTTGCCTTGCACAAATAGTACATGGCAACGAGTATTTGCCCTTTTTGGGTTACTCAAACGATGCAGATAAAGGTTTGTTTTGGTGATTTGTCCTCCTCAAATTGTTAAAACAAACGTTTGTCACGATGATTTGTTTGACTCAATTGGTCAAGATAAACGTTTATCTTGGTGTTTGTCCTGCTCGAATAGACCAGATAAACGTTTATCTGTAGTGTTTGTAGTCGTCAAATAGGTGAGATAAACCTTTATCTAGACCGTTTGTCTTCCACAAAAAGGTGATGGCAACCGTTGGCATAACGAATTGTCTTGCTCAAATATAGGATTGCAACGATTGCCAAATAGTTATCATTTTCACAAATATTAATGATTTTGATTTGGCAACGAGTGTTTTTTATCTTCCGTCACTTCGGATATACCGTACAATAGCGATGTTCGTTAGCGGGATATGCTATCCCGCTTCTTTAGTATTATTAGGAACTGTGTTCCGACGACAAATATATCTATTTTTTTCGCATTGAAAATGCTTATAATATAAAGAAGGCGGGAGCACAGATCCCGCCGACTATACATCATCTTTCTTCGGTTTTTATATCCGGTGCGACAGGGGCCAACCCACGCCAAACGTACAAACTGATTGTAAAAGGAATTTTGAAGATGATATCCTATGTTTTATTGCGGATAATTCTCCAATATAAAAGCCAACAACGAATTGACTCCTATTGCAAGATTCGTAAGTTTATCTATCGCTTCTTGTATTTCCTCTGGATTATTCAAGTTGTTTTTCAATTGTACAGACCTTTTACAATCATGAATGGTCAGTTTCATGAGGCCATCTTCCATAACCTTAGCATGGTAACACGACATACTTCTGTGACTTTCGGGAAGGAGAAATTTCTTAATATTATGTGTTTGTTTATCCATACCTTAGCATATTATTTTTATAACTAAAAAAGGGTAGTTCACACTATCCTTTTACATTTTAGAAACAAATCAAAGAAACGGGGTTTTTATTGCATTGGTATTTCTCAAAAATTAAGTTTTTATTACATGCAGTCCAATACTTTTTCTTTAGAATGAACAAAAAAAGGTAGCTTACACTACCTTTTTTCATATTTGTCAAATTTAATGAACTATTCTACGACTAATTTTTGAGTTGAAACACCGTTTAAACGAACCAAATAAACTCCTTTAACCAAATCAGTTGTAATCAACTTATTAGTTTTGGATACCGATTTTATTTGCTTACCAGTCATATTGAGAACTTCAACATCAACAGCATCACTAAAATTCACTTTACCCGTCTTGCAAGGATTTGGATACATTAATATTTTGTTTATTTTAGTTTCACCAATAGCAGAGGTAAGTGCGTCTCCTTCTACCGTAATATTATCAATACGGTTGTTTCCAGCTTTGTTAGTTGGGTCTGAAAACCATATTCTGAATTTCAGATTGTCATTGTTTTCGGCTGCAGGATCGGTAATAGTTATGGATTCAATCGCAAATGGACCACTAGGAATTGTAGATATCGTGTCAGTTCCCAATCCTTTTCCATTTACATTAAGCCCTGTTTTAATCCAGTTTGTGCCACCATCTACACTGTATGAATAGGTATTTACATTTGGCCCTGAACCTGAGCGTTGCACTTCATACATTATTTTCAGATTTTGAATACCAGTTGAAGGAATATTCAATACTAATTCCATACTCGACCAAGCATCTCTCGGACGCAAGCAGTTTCCAGCTGCATCGCCATTGCGAGCATTACCCGTACTACCGGTTGAAGTATCCCAATACGACATAAATGGAGATGCGGTACCTGTCTTTGCACGATAAATCAAAGTCGCACGCGTGGTTGTCATTGATGAATCGGCTTGAATTGGGGACAAAGGTGTAGTGACTACATCCATACTTTTGACTTCTGCCGAAATTGGCACATTTGTTCCGTTAAAGTTCCAGTAATGCACTAAGGAAAGTGCTGACAGTTGAGCTGAGACAGAAAAGAAAGCTACAGCAAGTAAAATAAAATTCTTTTTCATACCAATTGATTGTTTAATTTATATTTATGTTATCTGAATAGCACACATTGCTATTTATTTCAATGAAATGGTGCTAGATTCACCCCAAACCAGTGGTGATTTTGCTCCTGATGTATTCCACAAACATTCGCGAACGGTGAGTGTCTTGGTTTCGCCATCCAACGAAATAACCTGAAACGATAGTTTAGATTCATCGCCTCTGCCATCTTTGGCATCTAGTCCCGAAATTTCGCCTTTCATGGGAGAATCTACACGGAAAATCTTCAAAGCGACATCTTTATCTGGTCCTTCGAAAGTGTAGAACTCATTTTTATTATCGTTGCCATGAAAATATGCTTTGATGTTTTTGTGTGCTTTCAGAAAAGCAACGAAACCACGTTCTTCCATCACGGTAGGCGATTTTGTTGTAGTGCCATCTTTCAACTTTTCTTCCAATAGATTTTCAAATTTATCGGTAGCATTGATATCATGATTGCCGTTGGGGTTCGTAAAGTGCTTTGCTTCGCATTCGGGTTGGTCGTGTGTAAGAATAATCACCGGAGTTGAAGGATTTACATTTGCTAAATCTTTTTCCATCCACAAACGGTTTGTAGAATCAGGCCACATGGTGACAAACATCAAATGCACTCCTGCAATATCGCGCGTGTAATTGATTTTGTCGGTAGCATAATTGTACGTTTCGTTGGTTTTAGGAGTGGCAGGTGCAAGCATCAAATTGTAGATATTAACCATAGAAGCAGCATCTGTGAGCGGACTCATGGGTTTTGGATATCCGATAGCATTCGACACATCGTGGTTACCACAGGCAAGCAAAAAACTTACTTTTTCATTCTTCTTATTTTTGAGTGTTATGCCATCTTTCAGATAATCAGCACTAAACTCAGCCCACGAAGCAGTTGCAGATTGAATGCCAGTTTGTTGACGATTAGTAATATCTCCCGTCACAATTACATAGTCAATACTACCCACCTTTTTGCCTGCTTTTACACCTGCATCTTTCGGAAATGTAGCAGTTGGCAAAACGTTCATTTGTTTGATCATAGTTTCGTTCACCACAGCAGAAGGCACTTTCTCATTGCCACGAAAGCTACGGCTGATGCCATAGTGCAAGTCGGAAGTATAGACAAACTGAACAATGCCTTTCGATTGAGCAATTGAGAAACCTGAGAAAAGGACCACAAATAACAACATCAAAATCAATGTTTTTGATTTTAAAGTTTTTTCGCTTGACATAAAAGATACAATGTATTTCATCTGTTAATAATTTTGATTTTAATTGAAACATGGAACTCGCACATAAACATTAACTACGTTGATTTTCAATTTACTTGAGTGTCAATATTTGTTTGTCGTGCTCGTTTCATATATATAATTAGAATTATTAGTAAAAAAAACTCCCACAATATAAATTGTGGGAGTTCCTATTAATAATTAATGTTGATTACCCGTACCATTGCTTTGGTAACATCCCATATCGACTCCTGGTAATGTTACTTCACTTGGTTTGAAATTCATGTTTGTAACCTGAACTGCATTAAGCGGTGCAATCTTTGCAGCATCGGCAGTACCTTTACCCAAAGCTGGCGAACCAGATTGTAGGCGGAAATTATAGTTACTCAAAGCAGAAACGCTTGATAATACTCCGGTCAATGGCAACGTAAAGTTTATAAATTTAGGATTACCAACTCCAACATAAGAGCTTCCATCATAAGGTGCTACAATATTATTGCATGCTCCTGCTGTTATCACATAAAGGTAAGATGCCTGATAATTTGCATTCGACAAAAGGGCTGTATATGCAGGTATATCTGTTGATTGAGGTACTGTTACAGAGAGTGTACCTGAGGTAGTAGATGCTCCAACTGGATAAACATTATTCATTACTCTTGCAGAGTCCCCATAGGTATAATTATAGCCATAAGACATATTTGCCACATCGGCAGCAGGATTTCCATGAATACGCACACCAGTACGACAGTTTACCATCAAGTTATTGAATGCTTTACCTTTTGCACCCTCTTCGTAGTTGATAGAACCACCACGACCCGTTGGATCTTTTTGACGATAACCACCTGATATGTAAGTATTATTATACATATTTACGTTGGTTTGCGGACCAACTCCACCTTTGTTTGACGCTTTTGTACCGTTAGTAGCTGTACCCACAAAAAGATTGTAAGCCATATCGCCTACTGAACCACTTTTGGCATTCAAACAGTCACCACCTGTAGCACCACATTTCTCGAATGTGTTTCGCATCAAGTGAATACGACCGGTAGAGATACGCACAGCATCGTCGATGCTTCCATAAATCCAACTGTCTTCCATGATGAAATCTCCCGTTGAGTTTTGGAATTTGATACCGAACGATCCATCACCAGCTTTGTTACCAGTTGGGAAGAATGTTGCACCAAACTTAGCGCCCATATATTCTACATGAGTCCATTTCAAGTCCAACAAGGTACATGAAGGTTCGCAGTTGATACCAGTCCAATATCCAACATAAGCCGAGTCAGCGGCAGCAGGTGCGCCAATTGCATCGGTTTTTGTAAATGTTTTATCAGGGCCAATGTAGTTAGGCGATGCCTTTGTTCCCAATGAAATGAATACACCCTTCACCAAAATAGTTTTTCCTCTACCCACTTTCAGCGTTACGCCTGGTTGAAGAAGCAATGTATCACCGGCATTAATCGTAATATCAGCTCCAACGGTATACGTTTTACCACTCAACATGGTTCCTTTAATGCTTCCCGACAATGGAGCCGCATCACTTACTGCACTTCCTACTACTACTGGAGGAGTAGATACAACATTTTGGTCCTTGGTACACGATGTAAAAAGAGTACCTGCGATCAGTGCCACAGCACCTAAATAAGAGATTTTTGATTTCATACTTTGTCTGTTTTTATTATTAAAATTGATTATTATAATGTATATCTGAATCCCAACAAGAAGTTTTGTCCGTACTGTTCTTTTTGAACAATAATACTGTTTGGATTATCCTGCTCAGGAAGCTGTATGCCTGTTGATGGATATAAAATTCGCTGAATAGCTGATGAATTCAATATATTACGCGCTTTGCCAAATATGCTGAGGTTGATTTTCTTACTCAGTTTCTGTTCAAAAGAGAAGTCAAGTGTTGTATTGGGCATACTCCAATAATCGAGTCCATACCATCCCGACACTTGCGAAATATATTTTCCGGTGTAAACCATTGACAATTGACAGTCGAACCCTGTTTTCTTATTCTTATACAACAATGCTAAATTGGCAATATGATCGGCTTGTCCCTGCATAGGGCGTGTAGTGGAAACGACACTATCGGCGGTCAATTGACCTTGAGCATTTCGTTCATACCTCGATTTGTTCTGTTTGATAATGGATTTGGTGTAGGTGTAGTTTGCTGATATTCCAAAATTACCAAAGTACTTGATGGCTACAAACTCAAATCCTAAATTGGTAGCAGTACCAAAGTTTTGTGGTTTTAATTGAAGGGCTGAAGGACCATTTTCACGAACTAAACCATATTCAATGGGGTTTTCGATACTCTTATAGAACACACCAGCCAAAATCTGCTCTGTTGCACTCGGGAACAATTCATACCTGAAATCTAAATTCTGTGCTTGAGAACGTTTTAAATAAGGGTTTCCTTTTTCATCAAATGTTTCACCAGAAATAATATAAGGAATTACTTCAAAAAATCCGGGACGAGAGATAGACGAAAAATAACTCAAACGTAGATTTTGTTTGCCAGTCAACTCATACTTTAAATGAATGCTCGGTAAAATATCCATATACGACTGACTTCCAGATTTACCTACAAACGAAATTGGCATTGGAGTCATATAGTCGAGGCTTGTCTGTTCTACTCTTACACCACCTAATACATTGAGTTTATTAAACAGACGGCATTTGAACTCACCGTAGTACGCCATTATATCTTCTGTCACATTGTAATCATTTTGATTGACAGGACTACCACTACCTACATTCGCATTAAATTGTGCGTTTTCGATGCTACTAAAAACTTGAGGCAAACTGTTTATCAAAATCGGTTCCAAGGTGTACTCGTTATAATAATTTACTCTGGTTTTGTGGCGAAATAAACCTCCTGCTTTGAGTTCGAGTGTTTTATTATTAGCTATTGGATTCCACGCCACATTCAAATAACCCGACATATCTTGATCAGAATTGTGTTGCCATTTATGATTCATACTTTGCAGAATAGGATTTGCAGGATTTGTACTATTCACCTGTAACTGTACATCATCGGGATTTATCGCCCAAGCATTTGAATATGCAGCAGTCCAATCCACAAACAACTGATTTGAGATTTCATGATTACCCTTCAACATCGAACTGTAAATACGTTCGAGCTGGGTTTGCGAACGGTCTTTCACTACCAGATTGCCAACACCAGTGCTCAATGAGGTTTCTTCCGAATGTCGCGATATATATTTATTGAGTTCAAAATAGGCATTGTAAAGGCTGATGTGATTCTTGTTATTCAGTTTATAATCTATTTTGTTGTGGATTCCTAAGCGATTTTGATGCGTGGAGTACATGCGACTCTCGCGTGTTTCAAATCCTGGTATAGTTCCCGGATTAGGTTGTGCGCGGGGTACGGCTACAAAGGCATCACTACCCGAATTGGTGTTTTGATTGCTGATGGATAGAATAACACCCAATTTATTGTTCAGAAACCGGTTTCCAATACTAAATCCTCCGTTCAAATTCGGAAAAGGAGTGATGGCTTTGAATTTCAAATTATCAATAGGGAAATCATTTACTTTTGCTGGATAATTTGCACCATATATTTCTCCCGGCGACTTCAGGTTAACCACAGAGGTATTAAACTGATAAAAAGGTCTATCCATGAATAATTTATTATACCCAACCGAAGCATTAGCATTGACCAGCAACTTGTCTGGTGCATCTTTTAATTCCAAATTCATAGCACCACCAATCGCATCGCCTTCCATGTCGGGTGTCAATGCTTTGATCACATCTAAATGCGCAATCAACTCAGCCGGGAAAATATCCATCGGCACATAGCGATTTTTGTCGTTTGGACTCGGGATTTTTATGCCATTTACCAACGTATAATTGTAGCGTTTGTCCATACCGCGTATAATAGCATATTGTCCATCGCCACTGTTTGTTGTTCTCTGAATTGTAACACCCGAAACACGTTGTAATACGTTTGCTACCGTAATATCTGGAGAGAGTTGTATGGATTTAGCAGGAATAATATTGAGTAAATTGTCAGCGTTTTTCTCGGCATTGCGGGCTGATTGTGCAGACTCATTATCGTGGTGGGCTGTTACTTCAACCTGATTGAGTGAAATAGAACGTGGTTCCAACAATACATCTACCTTGAGCACATTATTTTCGGAGGCTACTACTACTTCTTTTTCTTGGGTGATATAACCCAAATATTTGACGACAAAAATATGTTTACCTATCGAAAGCCTCTTCAGACTAAATGAGCCATCGAGTTTTGCTTCTGCATCCTTTCCTGTTTCATTTTTATCATAAAATATAGCACCAGTAAGGGGTTCCAGTGTTTTAGAGTCCAAAATCCGACCATTAATTGTAGAGGCAACAAGAGGTGTAGAAAGGAGAGCAATGTAAAATAGTACTGTAATCTGGGTAAGTATTTGTTTGAGATGAGCCATTTTCTTAAAAGCTTTTGTGGATAAATTACATTTTATTGAATCAAAATAATTCAGCGACAAAAGTATGGGTGGCGTGTTTCAATTTAGTTTTAAAAACGTTACACAACAAAGGCTTTTTAATGACAGACACAAATCATTTCGATGACAAAAATAGAATCTCTCGACTTCTTCATGCTAACAGTTTGATTATGTGACTATTTCTGATTAACTGCAAAATATAGAAACAAACAAGGGACAGCAAAACCATCCCTTCCATAAAAACTCTGTATTCTACTATTTCAAAGAGATAGTAGAATTTACACCCCAAGTGATTTTGGATGCTGCGCCCGAGGTATTCCACAAACACTCGCGAACCGTAAGTGTTTGAGTAGCCCCATTGATAGCAATCACCTGAAACGAAAGCTTGGTCTCATCGGCATTGGAATACTCCCCTTTCATAGGCGAATCAACTCGAAAGACTTTCACGTTCAGGTCGCCATCGGGACCGACAAGCGTATAAAACTCGTTGTAATTGGTATGTCCGTGAAAGTAAGCCTTTATATTATTGTGTATTTTCAGAAAAGCCGCCATCTCGCGCTGTAAGGCAAGCATACCTTTGTATTGTTCATCAATTTCATTTTCGTAATCCGTAGTCATCGCATGATTGCCAAGCGGATTGGTAAAATGGGTTGGTTCGCCAGCAGATGGATCGTGTGTAAAAATCAAGACTGGTGTGGTAGTACTCACATGGGCTAAATCTTTTTCCATCCACACCCGATTGGCTGAATCGGGCCACATAGTGATAAACATCAAATGCACGCCAACTATATCTTTCGAATAGTTTGGTTTATCTGTTTTATAGTTATACGTTGCGGCGGTTTTGGGTGTAACAGGTTTCAACATCAAGTTGTAGATATTCACCAAAGCGGCATTATCGGTTATCGGACTCAATGCTTTTGGATATCCGATGGCATTCGACACATCGTGATTACCAGCGGCAAGTAAAAACTCTGCCGATTGATTCTTTTTATTCTTAAGCATTATGCCATTGAGGTAATCTGTGCTGAATTGTGCCCACGACGCAGTTGCCGATTGAATGCCCGATTGCTGGCGGTTGGTGATGTCGCCAGTAATAGCCACATAATCAATAAACCCTACTGTTTTTTCAGCATTCACTCCCCCATCTTTCGGGAAAACGGCACTGGGCAACGCATTCATTTGTTGCACCATGGCCTCGTTCACCACATTAGCATTCACCACATTTCCTCTGAAGGCACGTGTCAGTCCATAATGCAAATCGGAAGTAAACACGATTTGCACAATTTTAGTGGTGTCGGCATTCTGTGTCTGATTCGGAATTTGTGTTTGAACTTCACTCTTTTTATCACAAGATGCAGCTATACCGAGTATAAAAACGAATATAATAATATCAAGTAAAACGTGTTTACCTCTTACTCTTTTTATAAAGAAATTGTATGTCACATATTTTTTCATAATACGGTTTGTCTATTTTTGAGATGTAATTTGCAAAAGTAGTGCCTCGAAGCAACAAAAACATTTAGTTTGTGTGACGAAACCGTTATTGAGTCAGTTTATCTGTAGAAGAGAGTGAGTCGATATAAACGAATGATAATGAATGTGCAAATATTGTTAAGAGTGATACAACGTGATAAAACAATCACTACATTCGCATATCACAATTTAAAAATTTAAGCAATATGAAAAAATTAATTGTTTGTATGGTTGTTTCTGCTTTTATGTTAGCACCAATCATGTCTATGGCTCAAGACGCAAAACCAGTAGAAAAAGCTAAAAAAGAGTGCACTGCTGCTGAGAAAAAAGAATGCGCAATGAAAAGTGACAAAAAAGAGTGTTGCAAAAAAGGTGAAAAGAAAGAGTGCTGCATGAAAAAAGCTGCAACTGAAAAGAAAGTTGCAACTCCACCGCCACCCCCAGCAG
>JBAXGL010000061.1:0-11425 GCA_037139375.1 Bacteroidales bacterium
ATCCATTTGTTTAGACTTGACTAATATACAAGAACGAGCAGCATTTATTGGTAATCTGCCAACGATTGATGGATTGGTAAACAGTGCTGGTATCCAACGAACAGTTTTGTTTAGACAGATTAAGCAAAATCAACTTAACTCTGTTTTTGATGTCAATTTTTTTGTACCTGTACAGTTGAGCCAAGAGTTACTAAATCAAAAAAAGTTTGCCAAAGAGGCCTCCATCGTGATGGTTTCTTCGATAGATGGACCCGTTACTGCTCATGTGGGAAATTCGATGTATGCTGCTTCAAAAGGCGCAATTACAGCCATGGCGAAAAGTATGGCAGTAGATTTGGCATCGCGAAGAATACGTGTGAATTGTGTTTTACCAGGAATGACCATGACACCAATGATTGATATTGATGAAATTACCCAAGAACAAATGGCTGATGATAAACTAAAATATCCATTAAAGCGTTTTGGGAAATCTGACGAAATTGCTCATGCAATTATTTATTTTTTATCCGATGCGAGTTCCTGGACGACTGGGTCAAATCTAGTTGTTGATGGCGGTTTTTCACTCCTCTAAATTATGAAAACTATTATTCATAATATTAAGATTGCTGCGATTGCATCTTATGTACCTGAAACTGTATTAGAGTTGTCTTCTTTGGCTGCTGAATACGGAGAACGGGAGGTAGATAATATTATCAAAACTACAGGTATTGAGCGGGTTAGAATTTCAGGTGAAAGTCAGACATCTTCAGATATGTGCTTTGAAGCAGCAATACACCTCATAAAAAAGGAGAATATAGACATTGCTAAAATTGATGGTCTGGTATTTGTTTCTCAAACAACAGATTATATTCTTCCTGCTACTTCGGTTATTTTGCAAGATCGATTGGAATTATCCAAAGAAACAGTTTGCATTGATATTCATTATGGATGTTCAGGATATATTTACGGATTGTTTCAAGCTGCTTTATGGATTAGCTCTGGTGCCTGCAAAAATGTTTTAGTATTGTCTGGAGATACTACCTCAAAAATGATACATCCAAAAGATAAGTCGATGCGAATGGTTTTTGGAGACGCAGGAACTGCTACTTTAGTCTCAAAAGGTACTTCGACTATGGCATTTAATATATGCTCTGATGGAAGTGGCTACGATCAATTAATAGTTAAAGCAGGTGGATTCAGAATGCCAAAATCAGAACAAACTAAAGATTTGATTGAAGACGAAGATAATAATATCAGAACGTTAGAGGATTTGTCGATTGACGGATTAGGTATTTTTAGTTTTGTAATTTCGGAAGTTCATCCTAATGTTAATGCAGTTATTGACCAAATGTGTTGGGACAAAGATAATGTCAACTTATTTGCTTTTCATCAAGCGAACAAATATTTGCTTTCATATGTTCAAAAAAGATTAAAGGTACCTGCCGAGAAAATTCCAATGAATGTTTTGAATTATGGAAATACTGGTCCCGCATCTATCCCATTGTTGCTTTCTGATATTTATTCTTCAAAAAATGACAATTTGGAAAAAGTAGTATTGTGCGGATTTGGCGTTGGGCTATCGTGGGGAAGTATTGCGTGTGATCTTCGTGAAACTCATTTTTATGAACCATTGAATAAATAATAATGGAAGACAAGGTGTTGGGAATTATCAATTTTATACGAATAAGTAAGGATTTAGAGCCTCTAACTTCTTTATGCTATAGTGATAATCTTCGAAGTCACATTGGATTTACGTCTTTCGATTTGGCAGAATTGACTGTAAGAATCGAAGATGAATTTGATGTTGATGTTTTTGAAAATGGATTGGTAGAAACCGTAGGCGAAGTATTTGAAAAATTGTCAAAATGAGGGCTTTTCTAATAAATAACAATGAAGTTTTCGATTTTAAAAAGTTATTAACGGATGTAGTAAATACAAATGTTTTTTATCCACAATACAGATGTAATGATTTGTACAGGTATTTCCTTAATTTTATTGTTGCTTTAATTTCTAATAATCCAATTACGTTGATTGATTATGATTTAACTGATTCAGAGATGATTAGATTGAATTTGAAAGATATAAATGTGTTGCATCCAATAGAGAAAATTACACTGAATTCGATTGACCAAATGCTTCAGAAAATTGAAATTTCATCATCAAATATTATTTTATATACATCTGGTACCACAGGACAGCCGAAATCAATAATTCATTCAGTTAAAACTTTGACAAGAGCCTTAAAAAAGGCTAATAATCATTCGAATGACATTTGGGGACTTGCTTATAATCCGACACATATAGCAGGGATTCAAGTTTTTTTACAAGCATTATTTAATCAAAATACAATTGTTAACTTATTCGATAAAAGTAGAGAAGAGATCTTTGATGCTATTCAAAAACATTCTATCACTCATTTGTCAGCAACACCGACGTTTTATCGTTTATTATTGCCGTATGTGAAGCCATACGAAAATATACGTAATGTATCATTAGGTGGAGAAAAATCAAACCAAAAACTATACGATCAACTTTATCGAATTTTCCCGAAAGCCAAGTTGAATAATATATACGCATCTACAGAAGCAGGAACATTGTTTGTATCACATGGTGAAAGTTTTCAAATTCCTTCGCAATTTGAAAGGTTTATTGTTGAAAAAGAGGGGGAGCTTTTTATACACCAATCTCTAGTTGGGTCTTTAGAAACGAAATTGGAGGAGTTTTATGCTACTGGGGACATGATTGAATGGATAGATAAAGAGCAATTTATTTTTAGGTTTACATCTCGAAAAAACGAGATGCTTAATGTTGGAGGTTATAAAATAAATCCTTCAGAAGTAGAAAATGTTTTGCTTCAAATTTCGGAAATCAAGCAAGTTTTGGTATATTGCAGACCAAATTCAATATTAGGTAACATACTTTGTGCGGATGTATTGCTTTTTAATCCAACAAAAATATCCGAATTAGAAATTCGTCGTTTTTGCATTGAGCATTTGCAAGAGTTTAAAGTGCCAAGAAAAATTAAGTTAGTAAATGAAATTTCTCTGACACGAACTGGAAAACTGAGAAGACAATGAATATATTAGTAACAGGTGCATCGAGAGGTTTGGGGTTAGTTATTTGTCGAGTTCTATTGGAACAAAGCAATACTATTTTTGCTATAAGTCGTACTTATTCTGCTGAATTACAAAATTTAGAAATAAAGTTCTCTGGTAAACTATTTTTTAAACAGTTAGATTTATCGAAGCCGAATGAAATAAAAAAAAAGATATTTAAAGAATTTGTTACTAATGATATAATCCTTCATGGTTTAGTGAACAATGCTGCAATTGCTTACGATGATTTAATTACAAATCTTGATTTGCCAAAGTTAGAAGAAATGTTTAAAGTAAATACTTATGCACCAATGGTTTTGACGAAATATGCCATTCGAAATATGTTGCTACACAAGACGAAAGGGTCGATTGTTCATATTTCTTCGATAAGTGCTCATACTGGTTACAAAGGATTGGCAATGTATGCGTCTTCAAAAGCAGCAATAGAAGCATTTTCGAAAACAACTGCTCGTGAGTGGGGAAAGGTTGGAGTTAGGTCCAATGTCGTCGTTCCAGGTTTTATGGAAACAGAAATGAGTAAGACTTTAACGGAAGAACAAAAAGAACTGATTTATAATCGTACAAGTTTGAAAAGTGCAACTTCATTGGACTCAGTATCTGCAATGGTTTCTTTTCTATTGTCGGAAAAATCAATTTCAATAACTGGACAAAATTTACATGTCGATTCTGGAACATTATGACTAATATGAATATAATGACTTTTGATTTAGAGGAATGGCATTTATATGACCTTTATCCAAAAGGAGGGCATAGCTATTTCTTGCCAATTATAGAAGGTTATTTAGATAGATTGCTCGATTTATTGGATGCGAAAAACTATAAAGCTACATTTTTTTGTTTAGGAATTATAGCTCAAGAATATCCACATATTATTTTGAAAATTGCCAATCGGGGTCACGAAATAGCGTGTCATTCATATAAACATTTGCATATCAATAAGATGACTCCAGAAACATTTCGTCAAGATACCCGTTTGGCTATTGATTGTCTTCAAGAATTAACGGGTGAAAAAGTAGATAAATATAGGGCTCCCTCATTTTCGATGAGAAACACTTGGCAATGGGCACTTGAAATCTTAGCAGAAGAAGGTATAAAATACGACAGTTCTATTTTCTCTTCAGGGATTAACATAAATCAAAAGGAAGGTAAATGGGATGTACCCTTCCAAATCAATTTAAAAGGATCAATTTTGTATGAGCTTCCAATAGGATACCATTCAATTTTTGGGAATAGATGTATATATAGTGGCGGCGGATTTTTTAGATTTTTTCCATATAAAGCAATTAAAAAATGGATGAATGCTGCAGATTATAATATGACTTATTTCCATATTCGTGACTTTGATAAGGACCAAAAAAGGGTTGTTTCGAGTCGATACTTCTTATCTTACTTTGGGGTGAACGGAGCATACAAGAAATTTGGAGAATTGATTGATGATTTTGGATTTTTATCTGTGGAACAAGCTGTTAATCGGATTGAATGGGAAAAAGGTGAAATAATATATCTTTAAAAATAAATGAAAGATATTGTAATATACGGTGCTGGAGGATTTGGTCGTGAGATAGCAAGTCTGATTAAAACTATTAATTTAGATACACCAACATGGAGATTAGTCGGCTTCATTGATGATGGTTTGCCACTAGCAACAAAGAATAGATATGGTGAAGTGATAGGTGATGGTGATTGTTTGAATATGATGGAAACAGAAATTTCGGTATTTCTTGCCATTGCTAATCCTGCACATCGGCAGTCAATTGTTGAACGCATCACAAACAAGAACATAAACTGGCCCAATTTGATAGCTCCAGATGTTAAGATGCTAGATCAAGACTCATTGCAAATTGGAAAAGGAAATATCATTTTTTACAGTTGTCGCATAAGTTGTGATGTGTCAATAGGCGATTTTAATTTAATGAATAGCTTAGTTTCGTTCGGTCATGATGTTGGCATTGGAAGCTACAATGTATTGATGCCTAGTACACGTATTTCAGGAGAAACAACCATTGGGAATGGGAATTTTTTTGGAGTCAATTCTTTGGTATTACAAGGTCTTAAAATTGGTAGTAATACTCGAATTGGAGCTGCTAGTGTAGTAATGAGGAATACAAAAGATAACTTTTTATATTTTGGAAATCCAGCTAGAATGATTAAAGAGTAAAAATAAATTGGATATATGGCTATACTTGAGTTTAAAAATATTAGAATTAAAGGTATCTCAGCATGTGTTCCTTCTGAATTTGAAGATAATAAAACATTACCTCTTTTGGGTACTGCAGAGGAAGCTCAACGTTTTATTGATGTAACTGGGATTGAATTTCGACATATGGTAAAAAAATCAGGAGTCTGTGCATCCGATCTTTGCTATACAGCTGCTGAAAAACTGATTGAAGACCTTAATTGGGGAAAAGAAGATATAGATTGCTTGATTTTTGTGTCACAAACGCCTGATTATCTGCTTCCGGCAACCGCGTGTGTTTTGCAGAACCGTTTAGGTCTTTCGACGGATTGTTATGCAATGGATATTTCATTAGGTTGCTCTGGGTGGGTGTACGGCCTCTCTTCTATTTCAGCATTGTTATCTACTGGGTCTATGAAGAAAGGATTGTTGCTCGTTGGTGATACAACTACAGTGACAAAATCAATCAAAGACAAGAGCACATATCCTCTTTTCGGAGATGCAGGAACGGCCACTGCATTGGAATTTGAAGAAGGAAGTGAAGGTGTAAAATTTCAAATGGGAACTGACGGGAAAGGATTTGAATCAATTATAATACCAGATGGAGGGTTTCGTAATTTCCCAAATGAGAAGTCTTTTGAGTATAAGGAAGTTGAACCAGGGCAATTTCGTAATCGTATGCAGAGTATTCTGGATGGTCCTTCAGTGTTTACTTTTGGAATCACTAAGGCTCCAAGGAGTGTAAATGCGTTACTCGAGAAATTTGAGATTGATAAAAATGAAGTCGATTACTTCGTATTTCATCAAGCAAATCTGATGATGAATGAGAAAATTCGAAACAAACTAAAAATTGAAACTGAAAAAGTACCTTATTCTTTACGTGAATATGGCAACACCTCATCAGCTTCAATACCGTTGACAATTGTCACTCAAATTAGAGATCAGGTTGTATGTGATTCAAAGAAAATAGTAGCATGTGCTTTTGGCGTTGGGCTTTCTTGGGCAACCTGTGCTTTTGAACTAGATAAAATTATTTGTCCACCAGTAATAGTACTGTGAAAAGCTAATCAAAGAATAAATTATTAATCAAAACATATAAATTGTATTATGGAAAATAGATTTATTGAGTTATTTAAAGAAACACTTGAGATAGAAGAAGATAAAGTGAATTTAGAAACTGTATTTCGTGAATTAGACGAATGGGATTCCTTAGCTTTTTTGTCTGTAATAGCTATGATTGACGAAGAATATGATATAGTTATTGAAGGAAATGATTTTAAGAAACTAATCACAATTTCAGATTTGATTGAAGAAATAAAAAAAAGAAAAGAATAAGTGATTAGAAAGAATTCATTATTTTGATTTCTTAAAATTAAAAATATGGCTCAATTAACTTTTGAAAATATTGGAATTGTTGGCTTAGCGGCAGCTGTTCCAAAAAATATTATATACAACTACGAATACACTAAGTATTTTCCGAAGGAAGATGTGAAAGCCGTGGTTGATAAAATTGGTATTTTTGAACGTAGATTTGCCGAAGATGGAGTATGCTCATCTGATTTGTGCTTCGCTGCTGCTGAAAAGTTGATTTCTGATATGACAATAGATCGAGAAGAAATCGATTTATTGGTGTTTGTATCTCAAACACCTGATTATCGTATGCCAGCCACATCTATTATTCTTCAAAATAGATTGGGATTATCTCACGACACCATTGCGTTTGATCTGAATCTGGGTTGTTCGGGCTTTATTTATGGACTGTCTATTATCTATTCGTTGATGGAGCGTAGCAATTTACGTAAAGCCCTCTTGCTAGATGGTGAAACTCGATCAAGAATTTATTCTCCAAGAGATCGTAAAACAGCCTTTATTTTTGGCGATGGGGGTGTAGCCGCATTAATACAACGAAAAGAATCATTCGGCAAAAGTTACTTTTCTATGAATTCCGATGGATCCAAGGAAGATTTAATTAAAATGAATGCAGGCGGTTACCGAATACCTACCACTAGTGAGACTTTAAAAGAGAAGGTTGTTGATGAATATGGAAATATTCGCAGTGAAGAACATGGATATATGAATGGCGGTGATGTGTTCAATTTTGTTATAAAAGAAATTCCTGCTGATATTAAGAAGATTTTTGGATATGCTGAAATACAACTTTCCGAAATAGATTATTTTGTTTTTCATCAGGCTAATGATTTTATAAATAGTTATTTGGCTAAGAAACTAAAACTCGATGTCGCAAAAGTACCTTCTACAATTGCTAAGTTTGGCAATACCTCGTCTGTGTCGATTCCATTAACAATTGTTACTGAACTGCAAGATAAACTAATTGATAAAAAACAGCTTTTCTTATCTGGGTTTGGTGTAGGAATGACTTGGGCTTCAGCAATAATATCTACTGAGAATTGTCATATAAGTGAATTAGTTGAGATATAATAATGGAAAATTACAATCCTTTTTCTTTGCTTGGTAAAACCATATTAGTTACTGGAGCTTCGTCAGGAATTGGACGGTCTGTGGCAATTGAATGCTCAAAAATAGGAGCAAATTTAATTATAGTTGGTAGAAATAGCAATAGATTGAATGAAGTTCTATTGTTTATTCAAAATATTTCACCAATGGGTTTGCATTGTAGTTTTCAAACAGATTTGACTGATGATTTAGCATTAAAAGAGCTAGTATCTGAACTACCACTTTTAGATGGAGTTGTTCATTGTGCTGGAATCTTAAAGAAAATTCCATTTAAGTTCATTAATCGAGATGAAATAAATAGGATGTTGGATACTAATTTCTATTCTCCTGCATTATTATCACAAGCCATCTTTCGCAAAAAACTTTTAAAAGAAGAATCATCAATTGTTTTTGTTTCATCTATAGCTTCTCATGTGGCTTCTTTTGGAAGTACAATGTATATGGCATCAAAAGGCGCTTTGAATTCCATGGTCAGAGGTGTTGCGTTAGAATTATCTGAAAAACGAATTCGTGCTAATTGTATTGAGCCTGGACTTATAAAAACAAATCTGACCCTTGGAGCTTTGACAATAGAAGATCTTGAAGGTTATGAAAAAAAATATCCTTTAGGACGATTTGGTGAACCAGAAGAAATTGCTTATGCGGCTATTTATCTGCTTTCAGATGCCTCTAAGTGGATAACAGGTACAACCATTACGGTAGACGGTGGTATTACATTAAGATAAAAGTCAATAATAATTTTTTTTGTGTTGAATATGATGTTCTATGAAATTTCGAGAATTATTAAATATCAAAATTTTTTGGCTTTTTATCGTTTCCTTGATTGGATTCTTTGCAATTAGCTTTTTTTCTAATTATGTTTATGATGATTTCCATTATAGATTTATTTATGATGCAAATGGTTTGACTCGAGAACGTGTTAAAACTATATCCGATATTTTCTACTCTCAGTATAATCATTATTTTGTACATAGTGGTCGTGTATTAATCCATTTTATTGTTCAATTCTTCTTGATGTTAGACCATAAAATCTGGTTTGATATTGCAAATACAATAGTGTTTGGATTGTTCCAAATATTAATTATTTTGAATGTTGTAAAATCAAATAGAAAGATTCCCACCCTCTTGTATGTAGTTTTATTGCTTTCCCTATGGTTTGTGGTTCCAGGTCAAAATTACTGTATGTTTTGGCTAACCGGCAGTGTAAATTATTTATGGACAACTGCTGCTGCTTTAGCATTGATTTATCTTCACGAAAAAGTTTCTATGGATCAAAGTTCCATTAAATCAAGACTAATTTTAGTTTTTTTTACTGGATTTCTACTCAACGCTACTCACGAAGTTGTTTCTATATCTGTTTCTATATCATTCTTTCTATATTATATTTTTCACTATCGAAAAATATCACCAAAAGCCATTGCTTTGGTGTTGGGCGCATTTTTGGGAACATTATTTGAAGCTGCTTCACCAGGGAATTTTCAAAGAGCTGTAATTGATACATCAGCTGCAGGTGCGGCTCAAACTGCGCCGAGCAGTTTTGTTTTAAATGAAAATTATACATTGATTACGATTTTGGGAGTTAGGATATTTATTTTACTTTTCATAATTGGTATTCTAATTTTGATATTTAAAAAGAAACTTTTTGTTGAAATTATCAAAGAACAGCAATTGTTTCTCATTGCGATGATAATGTCGATTGCCTTTGCTTATTATTTTAATGCGTTTAGCCAACGAGCCATCTTTCCTGCAGCCATCTTTGCCCTTGTTATACTGATGTCGATTGTTTCCAAATTTTCCTTTTTGCTCCAGAATAAGTGGTTGAAATTTAGTGTTTTATTTTGTTTGATTTTACTTTCAATAGAATATGGATTTACACTAAATCAGTTATTTATTGATAAACCTATTCTTTCCCACGACTTGCTTATTATTGAACGAAGCGAAAAGAATGTTACAATCTTCCCATTTACACCTATTCAAAAGAATCGATTTGTTTGCGCAACAAGTTTGGGAAATTTAGACACTCATTTTGTTACAAATGATGCTCTTAGTCGAATATACGGGAAACCTTATATCGTGTTTTTCCCTTCAAGTGTTTGTTCGATTTTAATGGGGATTGATTCTGTCAGAAATTCTGTATATAACCATCCGTTAGCTGTATATTTTAAAAAAAACGCTGTTGTTTTCTTAGAAGTTCTAGCTACATTTGAGTCAGATAACAAAAATAAAATCTTAGTCGAATATAAACAAGCTAGTTTAAAGAATTCTACTTTATCTTGTAAAAGGAGTTTCTGCAGATTTGCCTCAACTGCACATAAATCATATATATTCTTTAATGTAAGTAAAGATTTTGATTTTCAGAAGGTCAAATCTGTTGATATCTCCCTTGAATTTAAAAATTATAATAGGAAAATTAAATATGTCTTCCAATAAATTAAATATGACATCAAAAAAAATATGGCTTTCTCTTGCGCACATGGGTGGAAAAGAACTAGAATTTATACAACAAGCATTTGATTCAAATTGGGTAGTGCCCATGGGGCCAAATGTAGATGGATTTGAAAAAGATTTAGAGAATTTTTTGGGTAATAACGTTTATGTCGCAGCTCTAAGCGCTGGTACAGCAGCATTGCATTTGGCTCTTGTGATGTTGGGGGTGAAAGCAGGCGATGAGGTGATTTGTCAAAGTTTTACCTTTGCTGCCTCTGCTAATCCAATTACTTATTTGGGTGCAACGCCAGTTTTTGTTGATAGTGAGATTGATACATGGAATATGAGTCCATCATTTTTGGAAAAAGCGATTGTTGATCGCCGTTCTAAAGGAAAAATTATCAAGGCAATTATCCCAGTTCACCTTTATGGAATGCCCGCAAAAATGGATGAAATCAATGCCATTGCTTCAAAATATGATATACCTGTGATTGAAGATGCAGCTGAAGCTTTGGGCTCAATGTTTATGGGCGAGTATTGTGGTTCATTGGCAGATCAAGCTATTTTGTCATTTAACGGTAATAAAATTATAACCACATCTGGGGGAGGTGCTTTCCTCTCTTTTGATAAATCAAAAGTCGACAAAGCAAAATTTTTGGCTACTCAGGCTCGTGATTCAGCACCTCATTATCAACATACTGAGATTGGATATAATTATCGTATGAGCAACATTGTGGCAGGAATTGGTCGAGGTCAAATGTTAGTTCTGAATGAACGAATTGCGAAACGGCGATCAAATAATCTCTTCTACAGAAATGAATTGAAAGATATTAAAAGTATTTCATTTCAAACAGAACCAGATGACCGTTTTTTTTCAAATTATTGGTTGACTGCGATTCTAGTAGACCCTAATTTGTCAGGAGGAAGAACTCGTGAGCAACTCCGACTTATGCTTGAAGAGGAGTTAATTGAATCTCGACCACTTTGGAAACCAATGCATTTACAGCCAGTTTTTGAAGATAATCCATATTATGGAGAAGGTATTTCAGATTTTTTATTTGAGAATGGATTATGTCTTCCTTCAGGCTCTATATTGTCTGAAAATGATCTCAAAAAGGTGGCAAGAATTATTATTAAATTTTTTGCATCCAAATAAAGAGCTATATTAATTCTTTTATAAAAATCTGGAAATAATAAAACATCCCCATATTCCTAAATATATGTATAAATATGTATATTATTTTCACTTAAA
>JBAXGL010000062.1:0-11352 GCA_037139375.1 Bacteroidales bacterium
TCTCCGAAAAAATGACTAATTTTGCAGCAAATCGACACAATTTTTATGGAAAATCAGAAAGTAAGAGTACGTTTTGCGCCAAGTCCAACCGGTCCGCTACATATTGGAGGCGTACGCACAGCGCTCTACAACTACCTTTTTGCAAAGAAACACGGAGGCGATTTCATCCTTCGCATCGAAGATACCGACTCGCAACGATTCGTAGCTGGAGCCGAAGAATATATTATCGAAGCATTCAACTGGCTCGGCATTCAGTTCGACGAAGGAGTGGATTATACCACCAACAAAGCCACCATCCGTCAGTCGGAACGCAAACCAATTTACAAAAAATACGTCGATCAACTGCTAGCCGACGGATTGGCTTACATCGCTTTCGACACGCCAGCAGAACTCGATGCCAAACGCGGTGAAATTGCCAACTTCCAGTACGATGCTTCTACCCGCGGATTGATGCGCAACTCGTTGACGCTACCGAAAGATGAAGTTGAAAAACTGATTACGGAAGGCATTCAGTATGTGGTTCGCATCAAAATAGAACCAGGAAACGACATCACCGTCAACGACCTGATTCGTGGAGAAGTGAAAATCAACTCCTCGATTCTCGACGATAAAGTGCTCTATAAATCAGCCGACCAACTGCCAACGTATCACATGGCTAATATTGTTGACGATCATTTGATGGAAATCAGTCACGTGATTCGTGGCGAAGAGTGGCTGCCATCGGCACCGCTTCACGTGTTGCTCTACCGCTACCTCGGCTGGGAAGCTACAATGCCTAAATTCGCACACTTGCCGTTGCTACTCAAACCCGATGGAAACGGCAAACTAAGCAAACGCGACGGCGACCGACTCGGATTTCCTGTTTTTCCACTTGAATGGAAAGAAAAAGATGGAAATGTTTCGACAGGCTACCGCGAAGCTGGCTATCTCCCCGATGCGGTAGTCAACTTTTTGGCATTGCTCGGATGGAACTCTGGCACTGAACAAGAGATTTTCTCGATGCAGGAACTGATAGACATATTCTCGCTCGACCGTTGCAGCAAAAGCGGTGCAAAGTTTGATTTTGAAAAAGGGAAATGGTTCAACCACAAATACATTCAGCAAAAATCGAACGAAGAGATTGCAGCACTTTTTACACCAATTCTTATTGAAAATTCAGTAACAGCTTCTTCAGAAAAATCGGTTCAGATTGTCGGAATGGTGAAAGAGCGTGTCAATTTCGTGAAAGAGCTTTGGGCGCAATCGTCTTTCTTCTTCGTAGCTCCAACCACTTACGACGAAAAGACCGTTCAAAAACGTTGGAAAGCAGAAACACCTGCGCAACTGGCTGAATTGATTGATGTGCTGAACGCCATTTCAGACTTCACACCTCACGCTACAGAAGAAATTGTGAAAGCTTGGATTGCTGAGAAAGAATATCATTTGGGCAATATCATGAACACTTTCCGGCTCGCAATCGTGGGAGAATCGAAAGGACCACACATGTTCGATATCACTGCCATTATTGGCAAAGAAGAGACCATTGCCCGGCTGAAAAAAGCGATTGAAACAATACCAAATAATTGAACACAAAGAGGCTAAGTCGCAAAGAAAAAGTTTCATTTGCGACTTGAATCCTGCTTTTTCACTTTACATAAAGTAAAAAACAAAGATCTTATGAAACTGAGTCTGATATTTTTTTCCTTGGCGTCTTCGCTTCATAGCGTTTAAATAAATCTTTATGAAAAACAAATTTCTTATCATAGCCTTTTTGCTTCTTTCCCTCTCTGGTTTTGCTCAAAAACTAATTTGGGGATTGGATTTCCTCTCGTTTTTCGACAATCGCGAATACAACGAGCATTATGCCAGATCTGAAACATTCTTCGGCACACGCGTTACTCCTGAAGCTGGAATTGCACTTGACGATCATCAAAAAGTAATGGCTGGTGTAGGTCTTCTTTTCGAGAATGGAAAAAAGCCACTTCAGGAAGATCCTGATTATCAAATATATTACCAGTACAATTCAGCTAAATTCTCAGCCAATGCAGGCTATTTCCCTCGGTCGCGCATGATGGGTAATTTCCCGAATGTGTTTCTGCGAGGAAGTCTCAACTATTATCAACCCAACATGAGCGGTTTGCTCTTGCAATCGAAATCTGAAAAAGGGTTTGCTGAAATCGGCATCGATTGGAATGGAATGCGAACAGACAGCGTGCGTGAGTCATTTTTGCTTTTATCGGCAGGAAAGTATACTACAAATCGCTTCTACGGCGGATATCACTTTACCTATTTTCACTTTGCACGAGCCTGGGATGCTCCCGAGTCGCAACATTTAATAGACAACGCATTAGTACATCTATTTGTGGGTTACAACTTCACACCGAAACAAAAAGCTGATTCCATTTATACTCAAATCGGCTATATGCAAGGTGCGGAACGCATTCGAGGAATTGGTACCAGTTATATGCCGGGTGGACTTTATGCAGAAGTTTACTTTAAACATAAGAATATTGGGATCAAAAATTCGCTTTACCTTGGCGACCATCAGATGAATCTCTATAATGTGAAAGACGAAAAAGGTATTTCATACGGTGAAAGAGTCTATTGGAACGAGCCATTTTTTCAGAGTAACTGCTACAATAGAACAGAGTTTTTCTGGAACATTGCCGAAACAAAACACACTACGATAAAACTATCGTCTGTTCACCATTTCGACGGCGATTCTTTTGGCTGGCAACAAATTTTGACCTTTCGCGTAAAGATCTGATTAACTGATTAATGATTTAACCGAATGATTTATAGCTTTTTTATTAGAATATATTTCTTGATTGTGCGAGTTGTAGCGCTATTCAACGCGAAAGCAAAACTGTTGATTGACGGACAGCATGAGACTTTCGATATCCTTCGAGCAAAGATTGATCCTAATGCTGCATACCTTTGGTTTCACGCAGCATCTCTTGGCGAATTTGAACAAGGTCGCCCACTGATGGAAGCCATTCGAAAACAATATCCAAAGTATAAAATAGTTGTAACATTCTACTCTCCTTCTGGTTACGAAGTGCGAAAAAACTATGCCGCAGCTGATATTGTGTGCTATCTGCCACCAGACACTCGGGATAATGTGAGCCGATTTCTTGACATCGTACAACCTCAAAAAGCAATTTTTATCAAATACGAGTTTTGGCACAATTACCTTCACGCACTGAAAAAAAGAGGCATTGAAACTTATATTATATCAGCCATTTTCCGTGAAGATCAACTGTTTTTTAAATGGTTTGGCGTATGGTATAGGCGTATGTTGAGCTGCTTTAATCACCTGTTTGTTCAAGACGAGCAGTCAGAAAGACTGCTTGCGACAATAGGTATCATAAACGTCACAATCTGTGGTGATACACGTTTCGACCGTGTGGTCGACATTCAGAATCAGGCGAAACAACTATCTATTTTAGACAAGTTTGCCAATAAATTTACCCTGATTGCGGGTAGCTCATGGCCTAAGGATGAAGATATTTTCATCGAATATTTCAATCGTCATCCCGAAATGAAATTGGTCATTGCTCCTCACGAAATACACGAGGAGCATATCAATTCCATTATATCTAAACTAAATCGTCCATTTTTGAAATATTCAGAAGCCAACGAAACGAATGTCTCGGAAGTGGATTGTCTAATTATAGATTGTTATGGATTACTTTCTTCCATTTATAGGTATGGAGATGTCGCGTACATTGGCGGTGGGTTCGGAGTTAGCATACATAATCTGACGGAAGCAGCCGTTTATGGTATTCCCGTAGTTTTTGGTCCGACTTTCGCCAAGTTCAGAGAAGCACACGAACTTCTGGCATGTCAGGGTGGCTTTACCATTAGCGACCTTGAGCAATTCGAGACACTAATGGATAATTGGTTCGCAAATCCAATTGTTTTAAAAGAAAATGGTGCTGCAGCTGGGAATTATATTCATCAAAATAAGGGTGCTGCCGAGGTAATTTTGCAAAAAATTAGATTTTAATTGTTTCCGTAATTATGTCCCAAAAAAAATCCTCCATCACATAAGTAAAGGAGGATTAATGATATATATCTTGAAAATCTTACTTGATTGCAATTTTTCGAACTACATTATCTGTTTTTAAAATAAAACATCCTTTAGGTAGATCAAATTGTAAGTCATCGCCATTTACTGGCATTTTATATTCTTTCAATTTCACACCAAGTATGCTATAAATCTGAATCGTAGCTTTTGGAGCAGCATTTTCAATTACAACCCGATTTCCATTCACTTGAATATTAATTATATAGCTTTCTTTTTCAATCTGAGGTCGAGATTGATTTTGAGCCGAAACACCTTCCGAAATAAAAAGTGTACCAAATAAAGCTGCAACAATTAATAGATGTTTCATTTTCAGTTTGTAATACAAGTACAAATGTAATACAATTTTTTTCGAATTGTTCCGTTATGCGTCATTTTCACAGTTTTTTCACATATCGGGAGCGATAATTTGGTTAATTTTGAAAAAATCACCAATCTTTTTCACAGTCACTACTGGTTGATACACATCGTGATAAGTGACAAGATTCCAGTGATTTTCTGCAACCAGAGTCAATAATCGGATTTTTTCATTCACCGAATCTACTGGATTAAGGTCGTAAGGTGAAATCCACAAAGGCGACAAATGCGCTGCGGTGGGCACTACATCTCCAGCATAACAATAAATGAAATCGTTCATTTCGAAAACAGATACCAACTGCCCTGGAGTGTGACCTCCATAAATCTGCAATCGAAAGCCTTCGAAAATCGCCACATCTTCGTCAATCATTTTCAGCAATCCTTTTTGACGAATCAATTCGATATTTTCTGTCAGATAAGAGTCTTTGTCGAGTAGCGTTGGCGACTGATAATGAGTAAACTGTGCACTACTCACCCAATGCGTTGCATTCGGAAACGTAACCTGAAGTTCTCCATTTTCATCCAAAAAAGTGGAGCCACCGCAATGGTCGAAATGAAGATGCGAAAGCACAACGTCAGTAATTTCTTCGCGCAAGATTCCTTTTGATTCTACTTCATCAGCCAGATTGAGCAGCGAATGAAAGCCATAGGAATTCAACTTTCGGAGATTTTTATGACCAACACCGGTATCAATAATCACCTTTCGATTGCCAAAATCTGCCAATAGCAAATTCATTGCCATCGGGCAATCGCTATCCACCGATGGATAGCGCCGCTCCCACGTTTTGCGTGGCACTGTACCAAACATTGCACCGCCTTCGCACGAAAAAAATCCTGATTTTATGAGGTATAAACGCATTATAAATCGTAAATTTGCACCCAAAATTAATAAATACTCTGGCTCACCCAGCTATTTTCACCATAATAAATAATAAATGAAGCGCATTCACTTAATTTCCATCGGGAATTACACTATGTGCCATTTGGCGATTGCTTTACACAAAAAAGAGTACATCGTTAGTGGCTCCGACGTCGAAATCCCCGAACCTCAGCGGACACTGTTGGCTCATCACAACCTCTTGCCCGAAACTTTGGAGTGGAATGCAGACAAAATAATAAAAGGCATTGAAGCGGTAATTCCCGCGCCCAACATCGACAAATCGAATCCTGAGCTCATTCGTGCTCAAGAAAAAGGATTGTTGATTATGTCTTTCCCCGAATTTATCTACAACGAAACAAAAGACAAAGTTCGCCTCGTAGTAAGCGGTAGCAAGGGCAAAAGCAGCGTGTTGTCGATGATGATTTATGCGCTTAAAAAGAACAAAATCGCATTCGATTATGCAGCTTTGGGCAAAATAAAAGGTGTGGATTCGTCCGTAAATCTGAAGTTTAACTCACGAATTGCATTGCTCGAAGGAGACGAGTTTCACACCTCGGTGATTGAGAAAAAGCCGTTGCATCGCTTCTACCATCCACAGATTGTGTTGTTGACAAATCTGATATGGGAGCAAACCGACGAATTCTCAACATTCGACGACTATCTAGCAAGTTTCAAAAAGTTGGTCGAAGGCATCGATCGTGATGGTAAATACATTTACTTCGAAGAAAATGAGCCGTTAGATAATTTGACTTCTAAATTAAGAGAAGACATTACTGCGATGCCTTACAAATCGCACGATATCGAAACTGCTGATGGAGTAGCCGCTCTAAAAACTAGATTCGGGAAATTTGCCATCCATATTCAGGACGACTATTTTCTGCAAAACCTCAATGGAGCGCGCATTGCGTGTCGTCAATTGGGGCTTCAGGATAAAGATTTTTACGCTGCTATCTCAGAATACAGTTTTTTGAACTAAATTTGCTGTCAATCAATCGAATAAAATGATTATCGCTCACCAAAAGAAGAAAGAAAACATCGCCGAATACCTGCTCTATATGTGGCAGATTGAGGATTTGATTCGGGCGAACAAGCTTGATTTGGATAAAATTCAAGCTGCAATTATCGATAAATTCGAACAACCGGATGAGGTCAAAAAGGAGATTCGCGATTGGTACGAAAGCCTGATAGACATGATGCGCAGCGAAAACAAGCAAGAGAGCGGTCATTTGCAGCTGAACGAAAACGTAATCATCGATCTCACCGACTTGCATTTGCGACTGATTCAGTCGGGTAAAGAGCCGTTTTACGTGGCGACTTACTACAAAACATTGCCCTACATAGTGGAACTGCGAGCCAAAGCGGGCGACGACAAAAAAGGTGAGATAGAGACCTGTTTTTCAGCACTGTATGGCATATTGATACTCCGCCTCAAAGGACAATCTGTGAGCGAAGAAACTATGAACGCCATTAAGCAAATTTCTGTTTTCTTAGGAATGCTGAACGACCACTATTTCAAGGCAAAAGAAGAGGAATTTCCAATTTAAAAATAAAAGGGTATGAAGAATATACTGATCACAGGAGCCTACGGGCAATTGGGTAGCGAGCTGAAAGTCGCATCCGAGTACTTTCCACAGTTTGCATATTTCTTTACAGATGCCGACACGCTCGACATTTGTAACAAGGAAGTGATTAACGATTTTGTGGTAAAAAACAAAATTAACTACATCATCAACTGCGCGGCCTACACCGCTGTAGATAAGGCAGAAACCGACAGCGAATTGTGCTACAAAATCAACCGCGATGCTGTGCGCAATCTGGGTGAAGTGGCTACGGCGCATGGAGCAGCCGTGATTCACGTTTCGACCGACTATGTGTTCAACGGACAAAACTTCAAACCGTACACCGAAGAGGACGCGGTTTGTCCGCAATCGGTTTATGGCGAATCGAAATTGGCTGGTGAGCAGGCTCTATTGAACGTTTGTGCTGATGCAGCGATTGTTCGCACCTCGTGGTTATACTCCAGTTTTGGCAACAATTTCGTAAAAACGATGATTCGCCTTGGTAAAGAGCGCGATTCGTTAGGAGTGATTTTCGACCAAATTGGAACACCGACCTATGCAGCTGATTTAGCAGAAGCATTATTGAAAATCGTTGAGTTTGCAGAGTCGAAAGAGTTAGTATCGGGCATTTATCACTACTCAAACGAAGGAGTATGTAGTTGGTACGATTTTGCGAAGAAAATTCACCGATTATCAGCCGTTCATTGTGAGGTAAAGCCAATCGAAACAACCGATTATCCAACGCCAGCAGCACGTCCACATTACAGCGTTTTGAACAAGAAAAAGATAAAAACTACCTTCGGCATCGCCATTCCTCAATGGGAAGAGAGCTTGTCGGAGTGCATTGCTAACTTATTTGAAAAGAATGAGCTATAGTAGGTAAATCTTACTATTTACACCTTTTTTATGACCGAATTAGAAGAAGAAATACAAAGAAGACGAACCTTCGCCATCATCAGTCACCCCGATGCGGGAAAAACTACGTTGACCGAAAAACTGTTGCTTTTCGGGGGAGCGATTCACGTGGCAGGTGCTGTGAAATCGAATAAAATTAAGAAAACCGCCACATCCGACTGGATGGAAATCGAGAAACAACGTGGAATTTCGGTAGCAACTTCTGTAATGGCTTTCGAATATAACGGCTGCAAGGTAAACATTCTCGACACGCCGGGTCACCAAGACTTTGCTGAGGATACTTTCCGCACACTGACAGCTGTTGACAGTGTAATCATCGTGGTAGATGCCGCCAAAGGGGTGGAAGCTCAAACTCGCAAACTGATGGAAGTGTGCCGGATGCGTCACACGCCGGTGATTGTTTTTATCAACAAAATGGACCGCGAGGGGAAAGATCCGTTCGAACTGCTCGACGAAGTAGAAGCCGAACTCAACATTTCGGTGCGTCCGCTCAGTTGGCCGATCAACATCGGACAGCGATTCAAAGGCGTTTACAATATTTTCGAGCAAAAACTCGACCTTTATACTCCCAACAAACAGGTGGTGACCGAATCGGTGAACTTCAGTGATATTTCGAGTCCCGAACTAGAAAACTACATTGGCGACGATGCCGAAAAATTGCGTTCAGACATCGAACTGATTGAAGGTGTTTATTCTGAATTTAGTACGATAGATTATCTGAAAGGGCAATTGGCTCCAGTATTTTTTGGCTCAGCACTGAATAATTTCGGAGTAAAAGAGTTGCTGGACTGTTTCTGCAAAATTGCACCATCGCCACAACCCATCCACGCCATAGAACGCGAAGTGAAACCCGATGAAGAACAATTTTCGGGCTTTATTTTCAAGATTCACGCCAACATGGACCCCAATCACCGAAGCTGTATCGCTTTCGTGAAGGTCTGTTCGGGGAAATTCGTCCGAAACGAAAACTACAAACACGTTCGCCACGGCAAACAAATGCGTTTTTCGAGTCCGACGGCCTTTATGGCTCAAAAGAAATCAATCGTGGACGAGGCTTATCCCGGTGATATTGTGGGTTTGCCCGACACCGGAAACTTCAAAATCGGCGATACGCTTACTGGTGGCGAAGAGCTGCACTTCAAAGGCTTGCCAAGCTTCTCGCCAGAGATGTTTAAGTACATCGACAATGCCGACCCTATGAAGACCAAACAGCTCAACAAAGGCATCGATCAGTTGATGGACGAAGGTGTGGCGCAGTTGTTTACCAACCAATTCAACGGTCGGAAAATTATCGGAACAGTGGGTCAACTACAGTTTGAGGTCATTCAATACCGTCTGCTAAACGAATACAACGCCCAATGTCGATGGGAACCTATCAGTCTCTACAAAGCCTGCTGGATCGAAAGTGACGACGCCTCAGAACTCGACAATTTCAAAAAACGAAAACATCAGTTTATGGCAAAAGACAAAGAGGGGCGCGACGTATTCCTCGCCGATTCGAGCTACGTGCTGATGATGGCGCAAAACGATTTCAAAAAAATACGGTTCCACTTCACTTCGGAGTTTTAAAAACACAAAACAACTTTAATACATAAAAGAAGGGTAAAACAAATCAGTTTGTTTTACCCTTCTTCTTAATGAACTCTGTAATATTACTTTATCTGCTTCAATCCACTCAGCGCTGAGCTGTCGCCTGGGCGAATAACAAGCGCATGGTTAAATAGCACTTTGGCGTCGGCTTGCTTGCCAAGATTGAGGCGCGACCATGCCAACATAATGGATGAATCGTAATCTAACGGATAGAGGTTCACATTGATTTCGAACAGTTTGGCAGCATTGGTGTAGTCCTTGCGGTTATAGTAAATGACACCCAACCAATAATTTGCAGTCACATTTTTGGGGTCAATTTTTAGAATCTGTAAATAGTTTGCTTTTACCTTTTCCCAACTTTCGATGGCGCTCAATGGCTTTATGCATCCAAATCTTGCTTCGATGGCATAGGGTTTTAATTCTATGGCTTTGTCGTAATAGCGAATAGCTTCGGTGTATTGTTTGGCTAAGTAACTCAACCAACCTAACCGGATATTCGTAGTGTAGTCGGTAGCGTTGTACACGGCTTTTAAATCGCTGATAGCGGTGGTGTAATTACCTGCTTGCTCCGACACATAGCTTTTCGAGAAAGCTGCCTGAATGACTGCGCTGCTTTGAGCGTTTGCCACTAAGAAAAGGATTGATAACCCTGCAATTAATGTGATTTTCTTTAAAGTTTCCATCTTATTCCTCCTAAAAATGATTGTTGATAATATATTGATGTATAATTGGTTGTGCCTGTACTCCAATCGATTCTCTCTTTTTTATCCAACGAGTAGTTGGTGTATAGCATGATGTGATCCGTCAGGTTCCAAAAGAAGGTTAACCCAGTCCTGAATACAGTGGCATCGAGCGAATTGTAGAGATACAATCCTTCGTTGTCGTTGTAATTCTTGATGTTGCCAAATGTAGCACTTGCCATTCCCCAGAGCGAATTGGCAATTTTTCCACTCACCGATTGATGATAAACTAGGCGGTTTTTCGATAGATTGGTGAGCGATTTATCGTTCTGATTCAGAAGGCTGACTAATCCCGTCAGGTTGATGTCTGATTTCGTGGGCAATGTGATACCTGCTGTCAAACCCAGTTGTTTGTTCGAGCCCATTCCACTTTTAAACATCGAAGCATTCATCCCTAATTGCACTCTGTTGAAGCGGCTGTTTATTCCAGCATAATAGAGATTGGCATAGAAATTCGGCGACCTCACGGTGGTCACCACGTAGTGGTATCCGCAGGTGAAAACGGTGTGCTGGTCTAGACTCCATTTGGCATTGGTGTAGTATTCCAACTGACTAGTAGTGTCGTTTTGATAATTCGTATCACCACTGTTTGTTGATCCTTGGTCAGGGTTGAGCACCACACCTTGGCTGTATTTCGACAACGATTGGTAGAGTGATAGTCTGTAACCAAGTCGCGTTTTTAGACCTATTCGTGCGTAGATTGGATTAGAACGATAATCTGTATTATTTGTCTTCTTATTGTATTCCAGATCAACGGCATCTATCAATTTGAAGCGTTTCATGTTGAGACTCTGCCTGATTTCGTCACTCAACTTGGCTGCATGAAACCGTGCAAAATCTTCGTCGCCGATGTACATTCCGCAGTAGTACAAAAAAGCACGCGTGTCTGCATCCGTTTCGTCTAATTTCAATGCCATTTCGTACTGCACTTTGGCAGCGAAATAGTCTTGTTTCACAAAGTAAGCATACCCCATCCGCTGACGAAGTCTTTTAAAGTCTATATCATCTGCTATGGCTCGCTTGCCAGTAGAGATTAGTTTATCCCAATCACCTTTCAAATAGCATTGATAGGTAATGCTATCTGTGGACAAAAAATCCAAACTCTCTTTAGCCTGTAATGAAAATGTAGTCGTTAACAAAAGGATAATTATCCATTTATACATAATGCCTGAATATTCGTTTTTTCGTTTTTATAAACGAAACTTTCAATCTGGTTATTGTTCAATGTTATAGAACCGTTTCCGA
>JBAXGL010000063.1:0-11340 GCA_037139375.1 Bacteroidales bacterium
TTTTCTCCTTAAGAAAAAAGAAATAAGCAATTACATTGTATGGTATTCCAAAGTCAATGAATTTGGTAAATGAAATCGAATCAAGTATTTTAGATTTATAAAAATCATAAAGAATTTTTTCAATAGCGATAATGTCGCTTATTTGGGCAAAGTTTTCTTTCAGCCTAAAATCATTGACCAAATTATTACTCTTAACTTTTAATGCATCTGTTGTTTTGTCATGTATTTTTCCTGTTCCAACATCTGTAATATCCCAGTGCTTAAAATCTAATTTATCTCTTCCGTCTTTATAAATTTGATATTTATAGTTCTCGCCTTCACCTGGTGTGTCAAGAAATAATAAGTTTCTAAAAGTCGTGAAATTTTCTTTTTTTTCATTCTTGATAAATGAAACAAAGCCTGCAAATGCTATTTCCAATCTATCTGTCGATATTGTCATTTTCATAGTTTCTTTTTCCACAATGGTGCAGTTCTAATGCTTATTTTAATTTTTAAAATAAACGCAGCCCCATCAAAATTAATCAAATTTCTCACAGGGCTGCGTTGTTTATACATTTTATTTCACTGCAGGAATAGCCTCTGCACCTTTGTCGTCAGTAGTTTTGGGTCTGATTTGTTTTTTGAGGTGCGACATGGTGTAGTCCTTCAGTTTCAAATCGTTTTCGCCACGATAGATAGCTTGTGCAGCTTTCAATATTTTAGTGACCAAAGCCCACAGTTCGTTAAGTTCAACGATATTGCTTTCGGCAGTGTGTGCGCGTTCGCTCTTTTTGCCTTTTTGTGCAATTTTCAGCGAGTCTAGTTCGTCAATCAGTGCTTTTAATGCAGGGGTGAAGTCGGCTTTCATACCTTTGGCAGCAAGTTGTGGAGCGTTGCGTGTAATCATGGTGAGCGTAGTATTTCCTTGAAACACGATTCCCTCAATGTTTTTGTCGCGCACATTTTCGCGGAGAGTAGCAATACCAAACGCCGCTATCGGTAGGTCGAGCGTTTTGTCTGCAAGGTCGAGATACCCTTCGAGTTTGTTGAGTTTAATCCGAAGTTCTGCAATTTTGTCCACAATTTGTTGTGTCACCGATTTTTGTTGTTCGATCACCTCACTCGATTTGGTCATTTCGAGGCAGGCGGTGCGTTTGGCGGTTATCTCAGCTACGAGTTGTTCGGTAAACTCAGAAGAGAAACCATTGAATTCTGCGATGTCGCGCAGATAGTTTAATGCTACGATGCCTGATATTGCAGGTACATCTTCTTGTTTGCAATTGAATTCTTTGTCTGACATGACTTTTTAATTTTTTGTTTGTTTGTATAATGAGTAATGATTGAAGTTTTTTTAATTTCTCTGTTCGTATAGCAATTTTCACCGTTAGTACAGCAACTTTCACTGTTAGTATATCTGTAGCTCGGTCGGTATAGCAACTTTCAACGTTAGTACAGCAGTTTTCACTGCGAGTACAGCAACTTTCACCGTTAGTATATCTCTAGCTCTATGAGTATAGCAATTTTCACTGTTAGTACAGCAACTTTCACTGCGAGTATATCTATAGCTCTGAGATTAAACAGCTTATTATGAAGTTGATAAGCAATTTTAATGATTCAACTAGTATAATAAATGATTGTAAAACTCTATTTTGCAAATATAAATAAAATATTTATTCTGCAAAAAATATTTTTAATAAAGTTATCAACAAGTATAATTATTATTGAATTAAACAAAATTGCTTCACAATTATTATTCTGATTAGAATAATGTAGTATATACAGAATAGGCATAAAAACTTAATTATTAGTGTTTTATATTCGTATTATCATTATTTAAGGGGCGTATATTACGATATATAACAATTTAATAGGGGAGTAGTATAGGAATCTATTAAATTTAGACAGACTATCTGACAGAATTTATAGAATATATCAAATTACAAACAGAAAAGATACTCATAATAATTCTGATAAATTTAGTATGAATTATTTTTGGGCAAAATCTTTTTCATAAAAAAAGCACAACCCCTTTCGGAATTGTGCTTTTGCAGTGTTATTTTATTGATGTGCTTTAATCGAGCTTCAATACAGCCAAGAAAGCCTTTTGTGGCACCTCTACCGAACCGATTTGCTTCATCTTTTTCTTTCCTTTCTTTTGCTTTTCGAGCAGTTTGCGTTTCCGCGAGATATCACCACCGTAGCATTTGGCGGTCACATCCTTGCGCACCGCTTTTATCGTTTCGCGCGAGATGATTTTCGCCCCGATAGCGGCTTGTATCGCAATGTCGAACTGTTGACGTGGAATCAATTCTTTCAACTTCTCGCACATCCGTTTACCAAAGCTATAGGCATTGTCTACGTGCGTCAGTGTAGAGAGCGCATCCACAGGTTCGCCGTTGAGTAAGATGTCGAGCTTCACCAACCGCGATGGGCGGAAGTCGTGCACGTGGTAGTCGAACGACGCATAGCCTTTCGAAATACTTTTCAGCTTGTCGTAGAAGTCAATCACAATCTCGCCGAGTGGAATGTCGTAGATTAATTCAATCCGATTGCCCGAGATATATTCTTGTTTAATCAACTCACCACGTTTACCCAAGCAGAGCGACATGATACCGCCGATAAATTGAGTGGTGGTGATGACCGATGCACGAATGTATGGCTCTTCGATAGTTTCGACCAGCGTAGGGTCGGGGAGACCCGATGGATTGTGAACTTCAACTGTTTCACCTTTTTTATCTGTGATGCGATACGAAACGTTGGGTACTGTGGTGATCACATCCATGTCGAATTCGCGGTCGAGACGCTCTTGAATAATCTCCATGTGCAGCAGTCCGAGGAATCCGCAACGAAATCCGAAGCCCAATGCCAACGACGATTCGGGTTGAAACGTCAGCGAAGCATCGTTCAGCTGCAACTTCTCGAGCGATGAACGTAGATTTTCGTAGTCTTCCGACTCGATAGGGTAAATCCCTGCAAAAACCATCGGTTTCACCTCTTCGAAGCCGTCGATGCGCGCTGCACACGGATTGGCTACCGATGTGATGGTGTCGCCCACCTTCACCTCTTTCGAGGTCTTGATACCCGATATAATGTATCCCACATCGCCCGTCGAGAGCTGGTTGCGCGGGTGCATAGTCAATTTGAGAACGCCGATTTCGTCGGCATCGTACTCTTTGTTCGTGGCGAAAAACTTCACTTTCTCACCTTTTCTGATCGTTCCGTTTATGATTTTGAAATAGGCGATGATACCTCTGAAAGAGTTGAACACCGAATCGAACACCAAACATTGCAGTGGTGCTTCGGGGTCGCCTTTTGGTTTAGGCACACGCTTCACAATGGCTTCGAGTATGTCGAACACGCCGATACCTGTCTTTCCACTTGCTCGGATAATGTCTGTGCGAGGGCAACCTAATAGTTCGATGATTTGATCTTCTACCTCGTCGGGCATAGCGCTGTCGAGATCGACTTTGTTCACAATGGGGATAATCTCCAAATCGTGCTCAATCGCCATATAGAGGTTCGATATGGTTTGCGCCTGAATACCTTGTGCAGCATCAACAATAAGCAATGCACCTTCGCAAGCAGCAATCGAACGCGAAACTTCGTACGAAAAATCTACGTGTCCCGGGGTGTCAATCAGATTGAGAATGTATTTCTCATTGTCAAAAGTATATTCCATCTGGATGGCATGACTTTTGATGGTGATACCACGTTCGCGTTCCAAATCCATATTGTCGAGCACTTGAGCTTGCATCTCTTTGCCTTCGACAGTTTTGGTATACTCCAATAAACGATCGGCCAAGGTGCTTTTACCGTGGTCGATGTGTGCTATAATACAAAAGTTGCGGATGTTATTCATCTATAATCAGTAATTCTTAAAAAAGTATGCAAATATACACAAAAACTGTCATTCAGTTAAAAGACCTCTACCGACAAATAGAGTTTATATCTATTGAATTATGAAATATGTTCAATTTTCTGAAAACAAAACACATTTTTCAACTAAAAAACAGAAGGAGTTGCTTTTATTAAAGAATAAAAAATTAAATTTGCGCCTATAAAATATTTCTTTACAATTAAAGAATCATATCATCTAAATTTTATGGAAAACAAGAAAAGAGTTTACACGTTTGGAAACGGTAAAGCCGAAGGAAAAGCGGAAATGAAAAATTTGTTAGGTGGAAAAGGTGCTAACCTTGCTGAAATGAACCTTATTGGCGTTCCAGTCCCTCCAGGCTTTACAATCCCAACGGATGTTTGTAATGAGTATTATGAAATCGGAAAACAAGAAGTTGTTTCGCTACTTATTCCCGAAGTAGAAAAAGCGATTGCACAACTCGAAGTTTTGATGAATTCAAAATTTGGCGACATCGAAAACCCGATGTTGGTTTCAGTTCGTTCTGGTGCTCGCGCTTCTATGCCAGGTATGATGGATACTATCCTCAACCTAGGCTTAAATGACAAAGTAGTGGAAGGAATTACCCGCAAAACTGGCAATGCGCGCTTTGCATGGGACTCTTACCGTCGTTTTGTACAAATGTATGGCGACGTGGTATTAGGTATGAAACCTGCTAACAAAAATGACATTGATCCGTTTGAAGAAATTATTGAGCATTTGAAAGAAGAACGTGGCGTTGAGTTAGATAATCAACTCTCAGTCGACGATTTAAAACTGTTAGTCTCTCGTTTCAAAGCCGCTGTATTGAAACAAACTGGTCATAACTTCCCAGAATCGGCTTACGAACAACTTTGGGGTGCTATTTGCTCAGTGTTCGACTCTTGGATGAACGACCGCGCTATTCTCTACCGCAAAATGGAAAGTATTCCTGCGGAGTGGGGAACAGCCGTAAACGTGCAAGCCATGGTATTTGGTAACATGGGCGAAACATCTGCTACCGGTGTTTGTTTCAGTCGCGATGCTGCTACTGGTGAAGACCAATTTATTGGTGAATATTTGATTAATGCACAAGGCGAAGATGTGGTAGCAGGTATCCGCACTCCACAACAAATCACTAAAGTCGGTTCGCAACGTTGGGCGGTGTTGGCTGGTGTAACTGAAGCTGACCGTTTGGCAAACTATCCATCTATGGAAGAAGCAATGCCAGAAATCTATTTGGAACTGGATGCTATCCAAACGAAACTCGAAAACCACTACAAAGATATGCAGGATATGGAATTTACCGTACAAGAAGGTAAATTGTGGTTCTTGCAAACTCGTAACGGCAAACGCACCGGTTCGGCTATGGTGAAAATAGCTATGGATATGTACCACCAAGGTATGATTGATGAGAAAAAAGCTATTTTGCGTATCGAACCAAACAAACTTGACGAATTGCTTCACCCTATATTCGACAAAAAAGCGTTGAGTGAAGCCAAATTGATTACTAAAGGTCTGGCAGCTTCTCCGGGTGCTGCATCAGGACGTATTGTATTCAATGCAGACGATGCTGCAGAATGGGCTGAGCATGGCGAACGTGTCATTATGGTGCGTGTAGAGACCTCTCCTGAAGATTTAGCAGGTATGGCTGCTGCCGAAGGTATTCTTACTGCTCGTGGTGGTATGACTTCTCACGCTGCTGTTGTGGCTCGTGGAATGGGCAAATGTTGTGTATCTGGAGCAGGTGCTTTGAAAATCGACTATGCAGCGAAACTAATGGAAGTGGATGGTTTAACTTTGAAAGAAGGTGATTACATCTCTTTGAACGGTTCTACAGGAGATATTTTCTTAGGACAGGTTGGCACTTCGGAAGCAGAATTAGATGCTGATTTTGCTGAAATCATGAATTTATCAGACAAATATACTCGTATGCAGGTGCGTACCAATGCCGACACTCCACACGATGCTCAAGTAGCTCGTAAGTTTGGTGCAACTGGTATTGGACTTTGTCGTACAGAACACATGTTCTTCGAAGGTGAGAAGATCAAAGCGATGCGCGAAATGATTCTTTCGGAAAATGCCGAAGGTCGTCGCAAAGCATTGGCGAAAATATTACCTTACCAACAAGAAGATTTCGAAGGAATATTCGAAGCTATGGCTGGATGTCCGGTTACAGTTCGTCTGCTCGATCCACCTTTGCACGAGTTTGTGCCTCACGACGAAAAAGGTCAACGCGAGATGGCAGAAGCAATGGGTGTTTCGTTGAAAGTAATCAAACAACGCGTTGATTCACTTCACGAACAAAACCCAATGTTAGGTCACCGCGGTTGCCGTTTAGGAAACACTTACCCTGAAATCACTGAAATGCAAACTCGCGCTATCTTAGGTGCAGCATTAGCATTGAAGAAAAAAGGTATCGTTGCAATTCCTGAAATTATGGTTCCTCTAGTAGGTATCAAATATGAGTTCAACGAGCAAGATGTTATCATTCGTGATACTGCTGCTAAGTTGTTTGCAGAACAAGGCGACAGCATCGATTTTAAAGTGGGTACAATGATCGAAATTCCTCGTGCAGCACTTACTGCTGACCGCATCGCTGAAAAAGCAGAATTTTTCTCATTTGGAACCAACGACTTGACGCAGATGACCTTTGGTTACTCGCGTGACGACATTGCTTCGTTCTTGCCAACTTATTTGGATAAAAAGATTTTGAAAGTCGATCCATTCCAAGTGTTAGATCAAAATGGTGTAGGACAATTAGTAGAAATCGCTACACAAAAAGGTCGTTCTGTACGTCCCGATCTCAAAGTAGGTATCTGCGGAGAGCATGGTGGTGAGCCTTCATCGGTTGAGTTCTGTCACCGTGTTGGATTGAACTATGTGTCTTGTTCTCCATTCCGTGTGCCAATCGCACGATTGGCAGCAGCGCAAGCAGCTATCAAAGAGAAAATGTAGTTTGCTTTTGCTCTGAAGAAAAAGCTTACAAGCGAATAATTAATATAAAGGTGCATACTTCGGTATGTGCCTTTTTTTTGTGAATAATAATTAAAAATTCAAGATCTTATTTGTTATCAGTTGAAAAAAGTAGACTTATTTGTTGTTTATGATAAATTAATGTCTAATTTAGATAAATTTTTATCAAATGGCATTTTAAATAAGTAGGTTTATGAAAAAGAATGTATTTATTGTAATGATTAGAAATGGACAAAGAATATTTCTTCTCTCCATATTATTGGTTTCTTTCCTTTTTACAGGTTGTAAGAAAAATGAGTATGACTTGTCTAAAGGTATTGACACTGAAGCCACAGTGGGTGGCGATTCTTTGCTGATATCAATAGGAAAAACACTTCCAGTTCGATTGGATAGCATGATAAATAGACAAAACATCGAACTGCTGAAGAAATCAGCAAATGGCGAGTATTCGCTTCAAAAGGGAGACTCCATTGCTCCTAAAAACGTACCTAAAATTGACCCAGTAACAATTAAAATTGATCCTATTTCGGTAAATCCTTCTGTAGTAAGCTTTACTGATTTGAAATTTCCAACATTTGTTATTGATCCAATCAGTTCGTCGTCTGCGTTCAATACGCCCTCTTTTGTCTTATCAAAAGGTATTGACCCAGTCAATGTTCTAACTAAAATTCCACTGAATTTTGCCTCAAAAGTAGTAGCTAAAGCTGGCGGTCAACGCAGAACAATGGCTACTTTTTCTGTTGGTCCGTTTTTAGCATCGAAAGACAGTTCCTTCAATCAAGTTATCAACATTCCAACTTTCCCGATTGAACTCAAAAAAGTAGATAAAATCTATTTGAGAAATAATATTGTTACCATTACCTTCAACAAAAAATTACTGAATGATTTAAATTTGGTTTCTAAAACGGAATTACTTAAAATATTCCGAATTGACTTCCCTTCGGAATATGGTATATCAAATGCAGTTGGAATTAACTCACGAATTGAAGGTAATTCGTTTATTATCGAAAACGCCATACTTCCATCTGCAGCAGATTCTGTTACCTATAGTTTTCAGTTAGATTATCTAAATACATCAAATATTCTTCAGAATGGGAATTTAGTTTTGTCAAGAAATGTGCCTTTCAGCTTCTCTTATCAAATATCGGGTGAGGTAAACAATATTGGCGATTTGACAGGTAAAAGTGCGAATTTATCTTTGTCAATAAAGACAGCTCCAACGGTTTATGATTTGGATATCGAATCGAAACAAATTGTAGTAAGTATGGATGCTGGAAGTAAAAATGTGGATAAAGTGATTACTGGTATCCCCACAGACGTATCGCATATTTCGAGTGTTACATTTGAAGATGGTGCATATATTTCTTTGAATGTATCTGATCCCAAAATATTGCCTTTTGCTCTTTCAAATGGGTATGTGGAGATTAATTTGCCTAAAACATTTGTGTTTAAACCATCCACTGATCCCAATTTCAATACGAGTACAAATGTTTTGAAAATGCCGTACAGCAGTCTGTTTACAACTAAACGACTCGATGTTCAGGGATTGAATATAAATAAAGATATTAGCAAAGGATCAGGTTCATTTGAATTAATAGATGCGCTTACCTATAAAGGCGTAAATCTGACTTTAGATTCTATCAAAACAAGCTTATTGGTGGCTCAGGGTTTAGGTGTGAAGAATGTGAACTTAACCGCCGATTTTGTTAATTTTAAAGTCAGTAATGCAGCTGTTACAACAAATGCTGTGACTGCAGTGGTTCCAAGCAAAACTTCTAACATAAACATCAATAAGTTTATCTCTAAAGATTTGCTGAAAATATATAATATTGGACTCACGCATACGTCTAACTTGACACTACACCTTGATATAACAGGTTTGCCCGCAGAGATTGATTCTTTGTTCTTTAAGAACTATGTGATCACGTTCCCTTCCAGTATGGTATTTAAAAGTGGAACAGTCAATGCTAAAAATCAAATCGTATTGAACCGAGGGTTTAAAGTTTCTAGGGGATTGCCGGTCAGTTTACTCGCTCCGTTGAAATTGAAAAGTATGAGGGCAACTGCCGAAACTCCTGTTTTATTAGATTCAACGGGTTTCAATGTGAACAAAGGGTTTACTAAAGTAATGACACTCGAAAAATTTGATTTTGCGCCTGATGGCATCACTCTAACAGATGGTAACTTTGTTTTAAATGAATCGGTATCTCTTTCAGGTTCGATACGAGTAAAAGGAGCTTCGTTGAATACAAAAGATGTAGGAAGCATTACCGTGAAACCATCTATTACCATTGACGATATAACTGTTGGTAGTCTTGAAGGACAGGTTTCTCCAACTATTGATCCGATATCACAATCTGTGAAATTAGCATTGCCTGACTTCTTGAAACAATCAGGAACTAATCTTGCAATCGTTAATCCGATGATTACACTTGAAATTGGCAATTCAACCGGTATTCCAGTAGATTTGAATATGGATTTGATTCCGAAACGGAATGGTGTTGTGATACCAAATGCAACGGTGAATACATCAATGACTGTAAGTGCTGCTTCAAAATTAGGTCAACTCACCTGGAGTAAGTTTTGGTTGTCTCCAAAAGATACCTTACGAACTGCTGGTTTCAATTTCGTATCGTTGACTAATTTGCCAACTTTACTCAAGACAGTTCCAGACGAAATTGAGATTAAGGTGAATGCGGCCGCTAATCAATCGCAACATCATTATATCGATTTACAATCGGCAGTTAATCAAATAAAGGTGAAGTATAATTTTAATGTTCCGCTAAGTTTTGACAAAGATTTCGAGCTTTCATACACCGATGTGGTTTCGAATCTGAAAAAAGATTTAGTAGATGTTGTGAAATATGCCAAACAAGTACAGCTGATAGCCGTGATAACAAATTCTATACCATTGAATTTGACTTTGAATCTAACGTTGTTGGATTCAAATAAGAATCCGATTCCAACAAGTGAGATTGAAATCACGCAAATGGGAACTATCAAGTCTTGTAATATAGCAGATAAATCAGCTTCAGTCAACAACCTGAATTTAGGATTTAAAGAGATAGTCGCTGGATCATTGTCTAAATTAGATGCCATCTCTTTTCATGTGTCTGCTAAAGCTACGAGTTCTGTTATACCATTGAATGCTAGTCAGACAATCGGTGTGTCTTTCAAGGTAAAGATTCCTAACGGGTTAACAATCACAGAAAAGTAATATTATTGTTGAACTTTAATTCTTGTAAATTATGTTGAATATCAAAATATCATCCAGCACAATCATAAAGTTAAGTTTTTCAATCATATTCTTTATGACCTCGTTTGTTGAAATGAGCGCACAAGCCTATTATTCAAAATATTTCCAGAATGAAATGAGTGGAATCAATCAGATGAACGCCGCATTTGTTCCAGAATATGGCTACTTGAAATTTCCTGTAATTGGACGATTTGGTGGTTCGTTTAGTGCTACCGACGGAATGTCGAACTTCTTATTTGAAAATGGAGCAAATGGCAAGTTGATGACCTTTATGAATAAGAAGGTCGATGCTGATTTGTTTTTAAACAAGTTAAGTCCCAACACCACGTTCGATCAATCGTTGAGTTTCGACGTTTTTTCTTTTGGCTACTTCACCAGTCGAAATAGCTTCTGGTCGTTCAATGTGGGTTACCGCGAAAATCTGTCACTGAATCTTCCGTTTGATTTTTTTCGATTAGCTAAAAAGGGGATGGGAAGTAATAATAGTGTTTACGATTTAAGTAATATTCGCTTTGAGCAAAACAATATAGCCGATGTGTCATTGGGATATTCTCGTCTGATTGGTACAAAAGTCAGAATTGGTGTGAATGCCAAGATGTTGATAGGTTTAACATCTGCTCGAATTAAATATGATAAATTCGATGTCACACTGAATCAGGATAAATACAGCGTGGATGCCAGTGGTAATATCGTGTTGATTTCTGATGCAATCTCTTTTCCGAAAGATGAAAATAATAATTTTAAATTTGGAGATTATGATTTGAACACTTCGAAAATGAAACCTGCTGGATATGGAGCTGCTTTTGATTTCGGGATTACTTATAATCCAATTCCTCGTTTGAAATTGTCTGCTGCAGTCAACGATTTAGGTTCGTTGAAATGGAAGAGTACTGCCGTTAAACATGGCGTTGCTATTGGAAAAGTTTCTTTTAATGGGTTTGACACTATTAATGCTTTGAATGCCAACGTGGATGCAGAAGTCGAAAAATTGAAAACGGATGCAAAAACCTTGATTCAGTTTAAAGAAACGCCTGTGACCGAATCCTACACATACGATTTGCCATCTATTATTAGATTAGGTGCCGAGTTTAGCCTTTTCAACAATCCCCATCGCGATGTGTCTTTAGGTGTGTTGTATCAAAGTTACAAAACAAGTTTGAAAAGAACAAACGAATTAGTTGGGGCATTGAATTTAAGACCGTTATCATGGTTTATGGTTTCGGGCACAGCGGCTCTGCTGACTAAAGATTACAAC
>JBAXGL010000064.1:0-11256 GCA_037139375.1 Bacteroidales bacterium
GCAACCGAATCTGATTTTTGCTTCATCCGATACCCTGCTGTTCCACCCCAATAGATGTATTTAAGTGGGCGATAGTTAAATTGGAATCGAAGACCTTGTCGGGTCTCTTTGTCATAAATGCTATCTATTCTATTCTTGAATGTTTCGTAGTAATAGACATTCTTTCGGGCATCATACGAGAGAGATAACGAAAGTCGACGCCAAGGTTGATAGTTCAACGAAACATAAGTGCTTGTCAAATCAAAGGTGGATGCTGATTGAGAAGAATTGTTTATTGTATATAAATCAGCTTCGAAAGAACAAAACAAATCTACTTTTTTCAATAAAGAATTGTGATGTTGCAAATAAGCAAACCGTCTATCAGTTTTGAAATTATTTGTTTGGTTAAATAGCGCAAAAGAAGTTTGCATACTTCCACTTTCCTTTTCCAGTTTGTGACTCACAAAGGCTCCAATCTGCATCAATCGAGGATCAATTCCATAATCAAAATAGTTAGGTCGCGAACCAACAACTGCACCATAGGCTATATTCTTAAGCGTTTTGGTGTATTGTAAACCATCAACGGCACCAATATTAGCAAGATCGACGTTCAATTTTCGTCCAAAAGTGAGTGTTTCTGTCTTGCTTAAATCATACTTAACTGCTAAAGTATAAATATAGAAATTCTGACTGGCTGTACGCGCCTGAACCACAGAATCAGGATAGCTTATAGAATCGTTTCCATTTACATCTTTTACAATCTGAAATTGTCCTTTTACTGTATGTTTTGGTATAAACGAGTTGGTAAAGGTAATATTTGTTTCTGCTGAAAATTTCGAGTTATTGATATGGGTTGCATTTAAAGATAAATTATATCTGAATTTTTGACTTGAAAAATAGTCGGTCGAATTTTCTGAATATGCTGAGAGAGACACTCGACCATTGATATGTTGTTTCAAGGAATCCACTTTTTCACGATCCATTGCGGCTTTGATGGCTTCATCATTTACGGCAATTGATGTTCTCGATTTCTCATCATTATCAAATAAATCTCTTTTTCTTTTACTATCTGATATTTTTGCAATCATCGGAGTGGAAACAGGCAATACATTCGCTCCGATTGCTGAACATACACAGGAAATGGACGACTTATTTGTGACTGCCAATGCCGGAATTAACGCTTTATCGCGTTCGATGTAGAGCGTATCTCCAACATTGATTCCTTCTGTGTTTTCAAACTTAACATATACATTCTGTGTACTGACAAAGGAGATAGATCCTGACACCAAATTCTTTGTCGATTGCCCGTTAACAACATAGCAAAGACACAGCAAAAAGAGACTCGACAAAAATACTTTCATTCGTTCTTTTTATTTTATATTATTGAATTAGATGAATATAGTTTGCACAGTCTTCTACTCCTTGTTTCATCTGATAATAATTTTGATTTGAATATTTAAAGAATGGATACCGTTCTAAATTGTTTAATCGTTAAAATCATGACATCTATTGCAATTTGACTTAAAATTTGCATCATTTGTGTGGCATTCTATGCAACCTACGCTCTTATGCTTACTCATTCCTCCTCTAAAAGACACATGTGTATTCATTTTTACATTGCTCCAACTATAAATATTGTGGCATTCGCTACATTCGTGCGATGCAAATAATGTAGCATGAGCAGGGAATGTAGCATTTGCTTTCCTTGAACCATGACAAGATGAGCATTCTCTTGACAAAGGTGTATTGAATCCATCATAGTGACATTCTGAACATTCACGATTGGCGTGTCCACCTTTAAGAGGGAAAAATCCATGCTCGAATCCACGTCCATTTGCTGACCAGCTACGACCTACCATATTGTGACAACGGTAACAGTCGGTCTTGTTTCCCGAAAGTGGCAAATCTTTGTGTTTCATCACAGCCGTCGAACCTGGAAGTATTACAATAGCTGCATCATACTGCTGCTGATGACAAGCGGCACAATCACTTCTCAGATTCTCGAAACGCAATTGAGATGCTCCGTGATGGCAAAAATTGCAATCAGCTGTAGCATGCGACCCAACCAATGCGAACCCTTTCCGTTGGTGAATTTGACGTACGTTAGGAATAATCCACGAACGGGTGTTGTGGCAACGCTCACAATCAGGACCAACTGTTCCTTGGTGCATGTCTTTGTGACAACTCGCACAGGTTTTCACCGCTTTAGAAAAGACCAATGAGGTATGACACAGTCGACATTTCAACATTTTGTGTTGTCCGACCAATGGAAACCCAGTTTTGTTGTGATTAAACGTGTTATCTTTCTCTTTCAGTGCCCAACCCGTAGGATTATGACAAATGCCACAATCCATTTTAAAGCCCTTTCCGTGTGGAGACTCTGCAATTACATTGGAGAGCAACAAAACTGCAAACAAGAATAAAATTGTTTTACGCATTTCGAAAATATTTTTCTCTGATTAATTCTTTATGAATGGCAAACAGCACACTCTATGCCTTTATATTTATATTTTATAAACGTACCTCTCTCATCAGTGGTTTGCTTATGACACTTAAAGCATTGTACTTTTTGGTGAGCTCCTTCCAATTTAAAACGAGACGTGTTATGATCATATTTTGAATCTTTCCAATCTTCGAAACCGTGACAACGAACGCATTCTGTTTTGCCATTTTCAGCAAATTGCCCTACGTGATTATCTTTGTGGCAAGCAGAACACTCTTTGGATAACCCTTCAAATTTTTGTACTCTCACACCCAGTTCGTTCTTCTTAAAATGGCATGCCGCACAGGCTTTTCTGGCGTGTCTACCTTCAAGCTTAAATCCTGTTTTATCGTGATCAAATGTTACTTTTTTCCAACTTACCACATTGTGACAAGTAGCGCAATTTTCATTTGCCATAAACTTCTCACCTATGAATCCTTTGTGGATGTTTTTGTGACATTCCACACATTTTGTTGCCATTTTAGTAAACGACCAATCTTTTTGTTTCCGGTGACACTCCATACAAGGCGTTGCCATGTGAGCTCCTTCGAGTTTGAATTTCAATTTATTATGGCGCTCAATCGTAAAATTTGTCTCTGCAAAGCTATTGTTTGTATGACACTCGTTGCAATCAGGAGAAACACCATTTTTAGCAAACTCACCTTTGTGATAGTCGGTGTGACAGCTTGCACATTTATCATGCTTCACAGGATCGGTCATCGACTCTGTTTTGTGGCACAACTTACATGCTACAGTTTTATGTTTGCCTACTAACTGAAAAGCTGTTTTACTATGATCGAACGTATTGATATTTTTGATGGAGTGGAATGACTCTTCGCTGTGGCATTGCTTACAATTATTCCCGAATCTTGTTTCGTGAACATCTTTGTGACAAGGCGTGCAGCTTTCGAATTGAAGTCCTTTGAATCGTTGTGCAGGTTTACCATTCACCATTTCGGTCTTATGGCATTTCGCACAACTTACATTGGCGTGTTTACCAAGCAGTGCAAACTTAGTTTTGTTGTGGTCAAAGCCCACCACTTTCGCATTTTTGAATGAATCGAAACTGTGGCATGTAGCACAATTTGGTGATAATTTCCCTTGGTGGTAGTCGGCATGGCAAGAAAGGCATGCGCTCTTTAACCCCATGTAGGTTGATGCTTTCTTTTTGAGATTTGGATCAGAAATAAACTCCGCTTTGTGGCATGCCTTACAGTCTTTCTTAGCATGAACACCTTTCAGTTCAAACCCTGTTGTAGCATGATCAAACCGTTTTTTGTCGATTTTCACGATTTGAAAATCGCGACCGTGGTGCTCATTGTGGCAGGCAAAGCAGTCTTTCGAACCTACTTCGGCAGAAGCATGAAACCCTTTCTTTGCAACAATGCTTGCTTTGATCTCTTTGTGACACTCTAGACATTTATCGCGCGAAACTTTATTGCCAACTGTATGGCATTTCGTGCAATTTGCAACCCCTTCCAAATTGGCGTGACCTTTACTTAAATCTCCAGGAGAAATTTGAGCAAACCCACTTATTGCCAACATATTGGACAAGATAAGTGTGAAAAAAAATTTTGTAATCTTCATAAGTAATCTCGTATATTGAACTGAAAAGAAAACCAAACCAAACGATTCGACCTCTTATCTGTTGTGTTTCAATATTGCTTCGCCGCGTTTTGTTGAAACGTCAATTCCTATATTTTTCAAAAACTGTGAAGGCAATTCACCTCCTGCAAAAATATAGACCATGTCGTTCTCCCATTTCAGAATTTCGTCAGATTCGTTGGCTTTATAAGCTACAAATCCTTCATCAATAGAGACCACGTTGGTATTGAATTGAACATCAATCAATCCGCTTTGCATCGCTGCATTTATTTGATCCGCATTTTTCTTTTTAATGCGGTTGAAAGCACTGCTTCTATACGAGAGTATAACTTTATTTTTATCCGCCAAAAGTAGGGCAGACTCTATGGCAGAATCTCCTCCGCCAACAACTAATATTTTTTTGTCACTTAATTCTTCCGGTTCAAGCAATCGATACGCCACTTTCTCAGACTCTTCTCCCGGCACATCCAATTTGCGTGGAGTTCCTCGTCGTCCGATGGCAAGTAAAACGGTTTTTGAAGTAAATGTTTCACCTAAACCTGTCGTTACATGAAATACATTATCTTCACTCTTTATGGCTTCAACTTTTGAATTTTCTTTTACTTCTATATTGTGTTTCGACATCACAGTGTGCCATAAATCAAGCAATTGGCTCTTCGATGTCTCTCTTAATTTCACTTTTCCATACAACGGCAAATCCATTGGTGTTGTCATAATAACCTTACTACGGGGAAAGGTTGAAATGGTACCACCCAGTGTTCCTTGTTCCAATGTAAGAACACTTAAATTGAATTTCTTGGCCGCTAATGTTGCCGAAATTCCTGCCGGACCTGAACCGACTACAATCAAATCATAACTTGCTTTCGGGTCTTTTACAATCGTTTTGGCAATGTATTCAACCGCCTCAAAGCCTTGTGTAACCGCATTTTTTATTAGACCCATGCCACCCAATTCTCCGGCAATGAAAATACCTTTCACATTAGTTTCAAAATTGATACTTAAATGTGGTAGGTCAACACCTCTTTTTTCCGTGCCAATCCACAAAGATATGGCCTCTAGAGGACAAGCACGGAAACAAGCACCATGACCAATACAGTGCGACGCATTGATGATAGTCGATCTTCCGTTTCTGATTCCCAAAATATCTTTTTCAGGGCAAGCTTCTACACATGCACCACTCTTGATACATCTGTTTGGATCGATGACCGGATACAACGAAACAGGTTCGTGTACACCATCCTCTTTGGCTTGCTTTATTTTTTTGTCTACCGTTGCTGACTCTCGTTTTTGTTTTCTGATATAATAAAACAGAACGACAAGAATAAGCAGTGCAGCAATCCCGTAAATAATAATCTGTTCAACTAATCTATCCATTTGTTCCAAATATCCAAAATTGTCCACAAAGGAGAGTCACCGTTATGTGTATCACCATTATAATCATCATAATAACCGCAAACGGTAAATGAGCTACGTGCCAATACCGGAATAAGTTCTGCATCTGAGTTAGTCGTTGAATACGTTTACCTAACTGTCTTTCAGACTTAATCAATTGTATAATTTTTTTTATATCGCTTGCTGAAATATTCTTAGCTTTAAGCTCCGTCTTTATTTCCGAATATTTTTCTGATACTACAGATGTAGAAGCAATATTATACTTTGTTTCCAGTTCAGCATCCAATTCATCTTTTAGTGATTGAACCTCCTGCAAACTCAATTCTCTACCTTCTATAGAGTGTGGAATGCGTACATACAAAAACCGTCCGGCCACACCACTAGCCCATACGACCACCATGCTCCAAAAACTGACTGATACTATGCCGCCAAACTTAAACGTGGTATGGTAAAGCACTAAAATCGGACCTAAGGTACACATAAAAATATGGAAATCGAGCCAGTATTTGAGTGTTCCTACTCTCGACAAAATTTTCAAATATTTGCGAGCCATGTACGAAACCAAACCAACTACAATAAATAACGATCCTAAAATGCCCAATCCATGCCCAATCAACCCAGCAGGGTTCCACAATTCATACAGTCTATTTGATTCAGGATAGGGTCTATATCGCTGATCTAAAGGCAGATTAAAATAAGTGTATCCTAAATATCCAAGTCCGAATAAAGCCGAAACACACAATAATGTGTAAAACGATATAAGCAATCTATGAGTCGTACGAGTCATATTGTAATCAAATTTAATTTCGAGATTGATAATTATTTCAAGAAAATAAAACTAAGAAATGAACAAATATAGAGTTTTCTTTACAAAAAGTAACAATCTCTATCTATCTTTTCTTCGTTTTACGGTAAATTAATTCTGTTTTACCGCATAAGAGAACTCTTTCCCCTACATTTTCACTTATCTATTTTCTTAAACGTTCCGTTTTTCTTTTCTACCAAGAATGCCGCCACAACTATAACCACAACAGCAATTATCACCAAAAACAGTGCATCGGGAAGTGGTGGAGGTGTGCCTTTTCCATACGAGTGCATACCCGACAAGTAGTAGTTTACACCCAAGAATGTCATAATCACAGAACCAAAGCCTACAACTGCCAAACTACTCAGAATATATGGATGGTTGCCACGTGGGATCATTCGAACATGCAGAATTACGGCATAAACGAGAATGCTGACCAATGCCCAAGTTTCCTTTGCATCCCATCCCCAATAGCGACCCCACGATTCGTTTGCCCACACGCCACCAAGGAAGTTGCCGACAGTGAGCATAAACAGACCCACAATCAATGCCATTTCGATGATGTAGCTGATCTCTTTGATGGTATCTTTCAGTCTGTCGCCTTTCTTTTTACTGCGTACAATCATCAGAATCAGGTTGAGCAAACCAAGCAATGCGCCCATGGCGAAGAATCCGTAGCTCGATGTGATGACTGCTACGTGCACCACCAACCAATAGGATTTGAGCACAGGCACTAGGTTTGTGATTTCAGGATTCATCCAACTCATGCCCGCCACCATCAATGCAATGGCAGACAACAAAGCTGTGATAGAGAATGCCAATGGCGATTTACGCGCAAATAACAGTCCGGCAAGTGACGATGCCCAACCGACGAATACCATACTCTCGTAGCCATTGCTCCAAGGTGCATGTCCTGAAATGAACCAACGCAGTGCTAAACCTGAAGTGAACACGGCAAAAAGCAGCGCCAATGGATATACGGCATAGGTCAATACAACCTCTAAGCGAGAGGAGTATTTGAATATATTCACCAAATGGAGACCTAACAAGATAGCGCCTAAGATGAAATAGATGAACGACAGATTACCGAACAGATTCCATTCGTTGTAAGCAATCTCGAGGTTTACTTGAGAAGGTGAAGGCAACGAAGTTCCGCCATTTTTAAGCTGAAAATCTTTTAGTACATTCAGTTTTTCAATGGCAGCGCCATAATTTCCTGATTTAGCAGATTGCGCCACAGCATCGTAGTAGTTTTTCAAGAGCATTTCTGGTGAGTCAGGTGCTAATGAAATGGTTATTGCAGACATCGGCATAGCGCCCATTGCACTCATATCACCACCTGTGCTCGCACCTCGGGTGCAAGGTCCCATCGACGGATCTGCAGGCGGCATTCCGCCCATACCTTCGTGTGGATTGGCTTTTGACATCTCGGCAGGCGCTTCTACTGAAGCATCTTCTGCATCGTCCATGGGAGGCATTTCGCCAGTGAGTCCACTCTTTTCGGAAGTCATAGCATCAGCACTTCCGCCGTGATATGGACATCCTTTACCAGATACACTTGTCATCATCAACTCTGCCTTGGCAGATGCCCATTTGCCATCTGTTGATTCTTTGACAGGGAAAAGTGCCAACAACGTTCCATCGAAAATCTGACTTAGAATATTGAATCGTTCATCGACATACACCACCTCTTTCTCGTAGGTATTTCGTTTCGATTGATCTTTGATGTATGCTTTGTCTACAATTCCACTCAGTTTATACATTCCTGTATGTGCATCGAGCATCTGATTGTACGAAATGTATCCGTTGACAGCCCCCAACTCTTTGGCTAACTGATCGTGCGAAACTTTGATGATGAACTCTTTCTTCCACTCGGTTGGGTTCGACATCATTCCCAGAAATACTTCCGATGGCGATTTCTTGCCGTAGGTGGTTTTCTTATATATTTTGCGCAGAATATCCGATGCAAATGTGTTGATGGGTTCGATGCGGCCTTGCGCTGCATCTTGTATCAACAGACTGTTGAACGCCTTGAGGTGGTCTTCTTTCGAAACACCATTGGTTGTAGCAAATAGTGCCGACGATGTCAACATCAGTGCGATGACGGTCATTGTTTTGCGCTTTTGTTGCAACTGTGTGGTGAGTGTCATCAGCGTTTGGAAGCGACTTTTCTTGTCGAACAGAGTCAACACCATTCCAATCAACATCAACAGATAACCAATATAAGTTATAAATGTGCCCCAGTAGTCGTGATTGACAGACAGAATAGTGCCTTGCTCATCTTGGTCGTACGACGATTGGAAGAAGCGGTAACCGCGGTAATTCAAAATATTGTTCATAAAGATGCGATACGGTTGTTCGCTCTTCTTTTCGGTGTCTTTGAGTGTGATTTCGCTCGCATACGACGACGGACTCATAGAGCCTTGGTAGCGATCGAGTTCGAATTTGCGCAACGTGATGCTAAATGGCAATTGATGAAGATATTTGCCATACGACACAGATACTTTCACGCCATTCACTTCGCAAGTAGCAGGTTGTGGTACATCGCTTTCTGATTTCAACACGTTGATTTTCTTGTCCACGTTGCCATCACTCACACGCACCACCAATGCATCGCTGCCTTGTGCCATCTCCTCACTCATTACTTTTTTATCCGAAGGGGTCACTTGTGTCAGTGTTTTTGAAGCTTTCGGGATAAATCCTTTGATCATAAAGACCAGTTTATCTACACGAAACACGGTATTTTCGGTGGCTTTGCACAAATCACCTGGAGTAATAGGCACAGCATTGGCCCGATCGATCATACCCGAAGCAACCATCCCTGTTTTAGTGATCGTCTGACCTGATTTAAAGTATAGCTCACCGTTAACTACAGAAAACAGAACGTCTGCAGAATCTTTTTTCCCTGAAAAACCAAACGAAAGATCTCCGGCAAAAGCCTTTTCATTGCCAAAAAGAGTCAAATCCTGACTTTGATTTGCCCCACTCATCACAAAAATGGCTACAGCCGGTTCGCCTTGTTCATCGGCCTCAATCGATTCCTGAGCATTAGGAACAAATAGCTCATTCTCGATGGTGATGTTTTTACCCCCTACCTGAATAGTTTGAGAAAATGAGTTATCACGATTCACCGCAAAACCAACTTCGGTTGATTTTTCTGCTTTCAGACCTTTATATTCCGTTGTGATGGTGAGAGCAGTCTGTTCGGTCATAATCTTATTGCTGGTTTCGCCTTGTCGAATGTGCATAATCCCTTCGAACCCAAAATAACGAGTGACCGCCGAACCAATCAATATACAGATAAACGCACTGTGGAAAAGCAGTACACTCCACTTTTTCCTTTCGATTAGTTTGGTTTTAATGATCATACCGATCAAATTCACAATCAGCAGAATTAATAAGACCACAAACCAATTGGCATTGTAAACCAACGCTTTAGCAGCAGGAGTACCATTGCTATTTTCCACAAAAGTGGCATAGCCGATGGAAGTCGCAAAAATGATCAAAAGAATGACACTCGTGCGAATAGCAAAAAAGAAATTATATAGCCTCTTCATTTTTAAAAATTTAAATTTGGGTTAATACAAAAATCGATTCCTTGAAGAAAACTTCAACAAGGTAGAATTTTTGTTTAAACGCAAAAGTAGCGCATATAATATAAACAGCACAAAGCTATTTAGTTAAAAAACGCATCTGTTCAATTCACAAGTACAGAATAATGTTACAATAATATTCAATGTATTTTACCCCTAAATCCCCTAAAGGGGACTTTGAGATTCTACAGTTGATGTGCTGTTAATCAATAAGAATAAGCTTTGAAAATATTACCTCCGCAGAAGTCCCCTTTAGGGGATTTAGGGGTTATTGAAATACAACAATATAACTGTTTTTCAACTAATACTATAAACCAAACTTTTAATACATCTTCATCCCTAAAGCCCCTACAGGGAGGGGTTGGGGAGGTTTATTATTTCACAAAAAAAGATGCTAAATTGAATATTCAAATCAAAATAGCATCTTTAATAATATTGCTTCGCTAAATAGTCTTATTGAGCGACAAATCTTTTAGTTTCGATAGTGCCTTTGGCATCAACAAATTTAATCAAATAAACTCCTTTAGAAAGGTTGCTAAGAACAATTGATGAAGAACCTTCTGGCATATCTTGTTGAGAAACTAATGCTCCTTTTGCATCAAAAATCTTTGCAACAACACCGTGGTGCATTTGAGCATCGTATTTCACTTGCAAAACTTTGGCATTTGGTTGGTAGCAAATATTGTAAACTTGACCTGCTTTTGCTTCGTTGATAGGCGTTTGAGCTGAAATTGTTGTAGAATAGCTTACACTTTTATAGTATAAGCCTGCACCAGATGTAGCATTTGGCACTGTCACAGAACTTGCCGCACCGATAGTAAACGGATAGCTCATGTATTTCAGCCTCGAATCGGTTTTGCTTGTTGCATCATCTTCAGTGTATTCGATATTTATATTGTAATTTCCATCAGGTACTACAGCACCACTTACATTGGTACAATTCCATGTTTTTGTGACAGCTGCATGGGCAGTAAGAGAAGCCCCAGAAGTGCCATCGGCAGTTGTAGTTCCAACCACATTTTTTGCTGAAGATGCAATCCAATTATACAAATACTGAATACGTGATTTGGCGTGGATATCAATTGTTTTTACAAATTTACCCGTACCATCTGTTATCCAAATAGCTAATACATGATCTGGACCATAGGTTCCATTATAAGTAGCACTTTGCACTTTGAAAGTGAGCACTTGCGAAAACGACAAAGTGGTCGCCAACACAAAAAAGAGGCTGAGAAGTAAGCTTTTTAGTTTCATAATTGTAAAGTTTAGTTAGTTGTGTTTAATATAAATGAATTGTCTAAATAAGAGTTCCCATTTCTGAGCACAAAAATAAGATAAGAATATTAAAGTTTTATATCAAAATCGTTCATTTTTCATTTATTTTGAAACAAAAACACACA
>JBAXGL010000065.1:0-11240 GCA_037139375.1 Bacteroidales bacterium
GTTATTAAACTCAACACTTGAGATGGTTAATCTCTGCATAAATGTATAACAGAAACGGTATCCCATGCATTTGTGTTTCGTTATTGAATATGGGGACCGCTCAATGATATTCTGATCTATTAGAAATGCAATATAGATCCAATAATTATCATACAACTTCTTCAATGCAATAGAAGGAATATCCACATAACCATTTTTTGTGGTTGTGTCTATTAGAATCCTATTCACAATGAATGATAAGATCAAATCTATTTTTGATGATTTGATTCGATAGGTCTTCCCTTTATGGGTGAAAGAGGTGGTTGGGATATTAAATTTTAAGTTTGTCATGTATTATATATATGAAAAGTAAGTAGAAGTTTATTTTACTTTTATTCTACCTATATCATCTATATCTTGCGGAGTTTTGAATTTGTGTGTTTTTATTGAATTATTTGAAAAATATTTCCTGAATTTGACAAAATGGGGTTTGGTTATTTTATATATAATAGAAAATAATCTACTTAATATGAAAAAGAAAAAACGTACAAAAACCACATCAGCTGATCTCTCATCTATTTCACATAACTTTGAGTTTCATCCTGATAAATTGACGAACAGTTTAATTATACTTATTGAACTGGAGTTTCCTAAGTTTTTCATTGAATACATCGATGTAATTGAGAATTTCGTTAAATCTCACGGGAAGCAATACAAAATCAATCACTTGCATATTGTCAGAGATTGGAAATCAGCCAATATGTGGGTATTCAATACCGATATCCCATTTAATTTGGTGGGTTAAGCGAGTTTTAAGACGCTATTTAATAAGAAAGAGCATTCTTCTCCGAGTGGAGTTGAATGCTCTTGATTTCCAAGCTGATTTAGACCTAAAAGAAAAGCTTCAAAGGCATCCCTTTGAAGCTTTCGGCTCCGACATTGCTCAAAAGTAACCCAATAGATGATGTCGGAGATTATGAGCTCATTTAACTCAAATATTCAATTCTATTATTATACGATATCTTGCTCATTTTTAGAGTCGTTCTTCGTCTCTAAAATAATATTCTTAGGCGTTTTTCCGAAATGTTGTTTAATCATCTTAGTAAAATGAGAATGATTTTCAAAGCCACACATCATTACAATCTCAGAAACATTATAACTACCAGATGTTAAATAATTATAAGCTACTTTCAATTTAGTCAAGCGAATAAATTCGCCAGGAGAAGTATCCATAATAGTTTTAAATCGTCTGTGCAATTGCATTTTGCTACAAGCCATTTCTGAAGCAAGTAGGGAGACATCAAATTGATTATTACTCATATTTGCAGTAATAATTGACTGTGCTTTGCTTATAAATTCACTTTCATCTGTATTTTCAATCACTGTTTCGGCTGAGTGAAGATACAAATTACGGATTCGCTCACGATTTGCTCTAATTACTCGAATTTGATTATGAATCTTTGATTTAAGAATATCTACATCAACTGGCTTAACAATATAATCGACGGCTCCAGTCTGAATTCCATCAAATTGATTTTGCAGTGTTCCTTTTGCACTCAGAAAAATAATTGGAATATGCTTTGTTGACTCATTTAAGAAGACCAGTTTAGCGAGTTCAATTCCATCCATTACAGGCATCATAATATCAGACACAATAATGTCTGGATTCTGAATCTTTGCTTTCTGAAATCCTTCTTCACCATTTTGTGCAGTATATACTACAAAATCAGAGATCAAACAGTTAGTGAGGTATTTTCGTAAATCGAAATTATCCTCTACAATCAATACAGAAATAGTATCTGTTCTTTTACTGACCTCTGAATTTGAGAGTTTTCTTTCCGTATCATCAAAAACATTCTCTTCTGAGTCACCTTCAAGAACAAGTCCTAAATATGCCTCTTTGGAAATCGGAATTGACACAACAAACTTCGAGCCCATATTCATCTTACTATGAACATTAATTTGGCCCAAATGAGAATCAACCATTTGTTTAACCGCCGATAGACCAATACCAAAACCATCCCCTCCAACTTCTTGGAAAAAGGGTTTAAAAATATCCTCCATTTTTTGCTCTGAGATCCCCTTTCCATCGTCTTGTATGCTTATTTCAAGGAGTTGTAACTTATCAAATGAAGCATTACACTGCAGATGAATATGACCATTCTCTGGCGTGTACTTAATCGCATTAAGAATGAGATTAGATATAATTTTTTCAAGAATCTCTTTATCGAAAAACCCTACAATCTTGGGAGAGCTGTAATTTTCTGAAATTATAATATTTTTTTCGAGCGCAAGAGGTCGGAAATTATAAACATAAAGTTTTAATAAGGCGACCACATCACGTTCTTCAATATTTAATATCAAATGGTCTTTCCTTTGTGCATCAAGAATTTGATTCGTAAGCATTAACAGTCTATTTGAATTGTACTGCACAATATTAAATAAACTTTTCACTTTGTCTTCAAGTTGAAATTTTGAAATCTCCTTAACAGGAGATAAGATTAAACTTAGTGGGGTTCTTAATTCATGTGATATATTGACGAAAAGTTTTGTCTTCAGGTCGTTTAACTCTTTATCTTGTGATCTCCTATATTTCTCCATTTTTAATTCATTATCAAGCCTGATGCGAGATTTCACCATTCGGAATCCAAAAAAGACAGCGACTCCTGATATTACAAGGTAAATTAAGACTGCCCACCACTGAAACCAAGGAGGGACACCAATCTTAAATATTATTGAAAAAGGCTGGATTTTAGATTGATCCAAATCCTTAGAACTCTTCAGTAAAAATTTATAGCTACCAGGAGGCAAATTTTGATAAATAATAATCCGTTCACCATTGCGCGATGTAATCCAATTTTCATCACGTCCCTCCATTTTGTATTGAAAATCAGAACCAGCTGGATTAAGGAATTCAAATGTACTAATTGTAAGAGCTATATTGTTTTGGTTGTAGTTTAAATCAAGTTGTTTTAAAAATGGGGCATCATCCACATTATCAATCTCTCCTTTGAGTGCCAGCCCAAGCATATCATTTCCATTAATTTTAATCTGAATAATTTTGGGAACAACATTAGGTAAGGGAGGATTCAACTCACTCGGGTCGCAGAAATTTACACCTTTAATACCACCGAAATATAAGACTCCATCTGTACGGCGCACAGCTATTGCAGAAACAGTATTACTTTTTAGCCCTTCTTTATTTCTGAAGAATTGGATATGATTGTTTTTTGGATTTACTTTTACAGCCCCATCGTTTGTTGCTAACCAAACATAGCCTTGTAAATCTTCAGCTATCGAAACCACCTTGCAATAATTGATAGCTTCATTCAACAATTTATTAGTGAGTACTTCATATGTATTGCGTTTCTTTTTCAATATTACTACACCTTCGTCTGTTCCCATCCAAACATATCCTCCTGCGTTAGTAATACACCATATATTATTGGAAATAAGCCTCTTTCCATCTAACTTTTGATTGATATCAAAGGACTCTGTATGGATTTTATCATCTTGCAAATTATATGTAATTAACTTTGCACCATTACCCTTTGTGCCTATAAATATTTGTCGATTTGGCAATGAACACACTGCAAAAACATTAGCACTTAGACCATTTGCATTTTCAATATAATTTAATACTTTAGAAACAGCACCATCCTCTTTTTGTCTTTTCACTCTAAATAGTCCTGACTTTGAACCTAACCATAATTCACCCTCCGAATCTTCAGCCATTGCATATATCGCTGAATTTAGTCTATTGGCTAATAATTCAGATTTAAGTCTACAAAAGTTAAAATCACCCCTTAAAATATCCTTATGACTAACATAAAAACATCCATTCCAAGTGCCAAACCATAAAGTGCCCCATCGATCTTCTACAAAAGATGTATTAACAACCTGACCTGATTTACCGAAATGCTCTCCAGTATAATTTGATAAGCTATTCTTCTTCTTATCAAAACGAAACAACCCATAATCCTCTGAGCCCACCCAAATATTATTATAACTATCCGCAAACACTGACGAAACGAAAGCATTACTTTGGCTATCTCCAGGAATATTAAGATTTAGATTGTTAAAAATCTTTCGAGAAAGATCAGAAAACCCAAGGCCATCATTATTCGACCCAATCCAAAGAATATTTGATTTATCAATTAAGAGTTTTGTAATCCGATTTGAGTGGAGGTTTGAGTTTGATTTTAGATAGTGTACACAAGAGTACTCTTCAACATTCGAGTTATTCTTCCGAAGGAGATATAAGCCATTGGACGCTGTGCCAATCCACTTTTGATTTTGACTGTCTTCACAAATAGAGGTGGTGCTTAACCCCGAAGTAAGTTCATTTGGTAATCGATCAGACAAGTTGATGCAGCTTCCAAAATTATCAAAGAATTTCAAAACAACCAAACCGTTGTTTGTTGCAAGCCAAATTAAATTTTCTCTATCAACAAATGCAGAATTTATATATCGATCTATAATTTGCTTAGAATTGTAAACATTCTTTCTAGATGTTTTAACTAGCTCAATTAAACCTTGTTCTTGGGAACCTAACAAAAGATGATGATTGACCTCAAAAAGAACTTTTGGCGAAATTATGTTCTCAGATTTCAAACCCTTGATTTGGATTCTGGTTATCTCTAACGAAATAAAATTCTTCTGGACATCATCCTCAGTGACATTTAATTCATAAAACTTCCCGCCTTGAAGCATAATCATCATGCGCCCATCGGGAAGCCTCTTGATAAGAGAGACCGTATTTTCATGAAAAGGATTCTTGATCTTCAATTTAAGATTATAGAATGAAGCCTTTCGAATATTAAATATACTCAACCCCCCATTATCACAACCAATCCAGATATTACCATCTTTATCCGTTTCTAAAGATACAACTCTATTTTTTTCAATTGAGTTAACATTAGATTGATGTCGAAATATTCGAGACTGAAATCCATCGAAACGATTTAATCCATCGTAGGTTCCTACCCAAATGAAGCCAAGTTGATCTTGTAGTATTGATGAAACATCATATTGAGATAGCCCATTATTAACGGAAAAATGATTGATTCTCAGTTCTGAAGGATTCTGAGCCCACAAGAAAACCGGGAAAATTATAAGCAATAACTTTTTCATTGGTGTGTTTTCAGTGTGTATTTATCAAAAAAGTAGAGCGGAAGAATCTATATTCCGCTCTTATGCTTAAACTAACAAATGAGAACCGTGTGTTGTTTTCAAACAACCTGTACATTATCTGTTTGCACTGTCCAAAACCTGATTTATCTTTTGAATACTTACATTCAAGCAGCCTTCAATTATGAAATTTTGGTCTGTACTATATTTACTCACATACTCAACGGTTTTCTCAATTTTATTATCGTCGAATACTAATCCATCAATAGCATACACATTGAGAATTCTTGGGTCAAAAATACGGAAAAGATTGTTTTTTAGGACAACATTCTGATTATAATTATTCGAATCTCTATTTTCGGCGACAATACCAGATCCAACCTGAATACATGCCTTGCCCCATACACCAAAATTGCAATTATCGAAGACATTATTCTTTATTTCAACATTCCTTACACCTGCTTGTTCATACCAATGGGAAGCGTCTCCTTCGAACAAGATAGCTGATCCAGGAGTGTGAAAATAATTGGAATCGACTACTATTTTGCCTCTTGACCCAAGCAATATACCACGTGCACGATTGTTGCGAATAGTGCATCCTTTGATCAAGACAGATGGAAACTGATTTATCTGTGCAAGTGCGTCGCCTGACCTCAGCGTTTTATCCAATGGAGCATCAAATTCTACCACCATTTGTTCTTTGTTGATTTTAAGAATAGATTTGACAGAAGAATAGCTTTTCGTTTTCAAAGATTTTGGATCAACAAATTCTACTCGATCGTTTGGCCGTATAAAGCCGTCGCCAAACTGCTGAGGATGAATCAGTCGGACTATAATCTTGCTATCTGAAAGAAATTTTTCGAGTCGCACATATACCCCATGAATATTGGTTGCATCATCTTTTTGATTTTCAAACAAACAATTTTTAAGCTCAATTTGCCCATAGCATCCCGAAAAATGTGTTGCATCTGCTGTGCAACTCACAATTCTATCTTTCGATGGTGCTGGTGTCACTTTAACATCTTGTAGAAAGATATTACCGCTTCGTTGAGCAATTATACCCATTCCGCCTGAATGATAAATGGAAATCCCCGAAATTTTTATGTCTTTGGAGTCGCTAATCGTAACAGCAGGAACCAAACGGTGCGATGGGCCAAAAGTAAGAACATTGCCGATTGTCCCCTTAATATCAGACTGCAACCTAACTCTACCAGATTGAAGTTGAGTGAAGGAAACGTTGCTGTAGCGATAATAGTCTTTTGCATATTGGGCTGTTTCTCTCTTTTTGGCGTCGAATTCAAGCAAATTCGCCCAAGGGTATTTTTCGCCTTCGTTATCTTTGAAAATCAATATATTGTTGTCTAGTTGATATGGATACTCTTTGCTGATTTCAAGGTCGATGTATTTATCCCCAACAGCTACTATTTTTCCTTCGCTATGAAACGTTCGAGTATAGTCTATTGAGAAATTTTTCAATACAATATTTTTTGAGTTTTCAAGTAAGAATGGACAAAGAAACCCATTAAATATAAATTCAGACCCATTAGCATCTATTTCAAAATCAGTTATTTCAGACAAATCAAAGACAATTCGCTTAAGCCCTTCATCATTGTTGCTGATGTAAAGGTATTTCTCAACTGCAAACTCTTTTCTAAAATTGTATTTTGCTTTGGGAAATATTAGCTTATCTACTCTATTTCTCCGACAAAAGTCTATGGCAGCCATCACTATCGGTGTAGCATCTTTTTCATATCCTGCTGTCTTGAAATCAGTCACATCTACTGTTTTAGCAGCCTCGACTAATAGTATCGAATTCACAAGGCAAATGAGAATTACACGCCAACTCCTTACAGCTAAATAATTGAATAATTTGCTTGTTTTTTTAGCAATCATGATTTGTTATTTTAATAGGTTTTGGCTTTAGATGCATAATAATCTCTCAGTATGAACCATGCCTTTTTGTACATACCCTTATCTGAGATAATACCTTTTCGATTCCACTCTTGCTGGTTTTTTTGGTGTAATCTGTAAGGCGACCTGAAGTCATACAATACCCAAGGAGAAACGCCCCTTAAATTAGGAATATTAGCAAACATTTTGACATGATCTTTGTATAATTTTTCCTGATAATCTTCGCTCCATGACCAAGCTGTAGTTGAATTTCCATATTGTCCATAGAGTGCTTCTCCTCCAAATTCAGAATATATAAATGGCTTTGTCGGACACACATTCCAATGTATATTTTCGGGCAGATCAGGCCATGAAGAATACCAACCAAAGTACTTGTTGACCGATATCACATCAACAAGGCTTTGAAGAGTGTCATTAAAATTGACCGTTTTGTTTTTAGAATCATACCTTACGTTATCGAAAGCAATTGTCACAAGGCGACTATTATCTAATGATCGGCATAAACGTATATAGTCAGACAAGACCCTATTTCTTGCTCCTAAAGGAGGCGTTTCATTAGCCATACTCCACAATATAATAGCGCACCTGTTTTTATCTCTTGCAATCATTTCTCGTAACATTTGCTCACCCAAAGCCTTGGTTTTAGGACTTTGGAAATCAATTTTTTGCCACAGAGGAATCTCTTCCCACAACAAAACACCCATCTCTTCAGCCATTCGCACCATAATTTCGCTTGCTGGATAGTGTGTCAAACGCAGGTAGTTGCAACCTAACTCTTTAACTTCGCGCAAAATTTGGGCTGCGTCAGAGGCAGTGTATGCTCGTCCTTGACGCTGTGGTATTTCATCGTGTGCATTGATTCCCGCCAAAAATATCTTCTTCCCATTCAGTAATATATCCGAACCTCTCACTTCAATAGATCTAAATCCAATCTTTTCTTCAATTGTATCTTGTGCTGAAAGTAAACAGATTCTATATAGCCTTGGACTTTCTGGAGACCAAAGAGTTGGGTTAGCTTTCATTTCTATTATTCCATTTCCAACAGAATCGGTCACAATTGATTTCGAGATAGCGAGTTCAGGAATCGAAATGATTACTTTTTGCGATTTCTTCACCCCCGAAAGTTTCACATTGACGGAGATAATTGATGTCTTTTTTTTTGCCAAACGAATTGTGTAGTCGCAAATATATTCTAATGGCGTTTCAATGAGGTCAACATCGCGTGTAATGCCCCCGTAGTTCCACCAATCATACACCATTGCTGGAATATTATCTGGTTTTCTAGCACTATTTACTTCTACTACGACAAAATTTGTACCCGCTTTCACGTCATCAGTTATTTCATATTGAAAAGGGGTAAAACCACCTTCATGAGAGCCTATTTTGACTCCATTCAAATAAACAACGGCTGAATAGTTTACTGCTCCAAAATGCAGAAAATAGCGTTTATCTGACCTCTTTGCACAGTTAAAATCTCGTTTATACCAAACAGTACTTTCGTAATACTTCAACTCGGGCATTTGAGAATTCCAATCACTAGGAACATCCAAACGCAAGCCATTTCCAAATGAATATTCTTTAAACTGTGTATCTTTAGCAGGGATTTCATTCTTGTACACTTTATTCAAATTTCCATAGGAATAAAGATCAATAATTGCATCCCATTTGCCATTAAGAGTAGTTGTTTTCCGACCATACACATTTGTCATAGCCGTTTGTGAAGAAACTCCTAAACAAACCGTCAAAATCAATATCGCAGTTGTAAAATGTATTTTTATCATAAAAGCACTTTCTATTTTCCTATAATTTCTTGCACAATCTGAAGCAATACACATCTCTTGAGGGTAGCATTTTACTTATTTTCTTCCGAGTATCACCAGTTTTTATCTGCCCCCAAACTTCAGAAAATTGATACACTTCTGTTGGAGATATTTTCAGCGAACGATTGATAAGTGTATCCGTCAAATTGAAACGATTCCAATCTATTGATACCAACTTAGGACTCAAACTCCGATTGAGAAAACAAATTGCCCATTCATCACCCGACAATGGTTTCACCCATGTTTCTACGCTATCAACTGAACTCAATTTGAAAGATGATACTCCCAAGACATCTTGATTTATTGAGATTAATTCTTTATTTGTCAGAATTTTTAGCGTTTCACTACTCATAGCTCGCAAATCGTTTCCTGCTATAAGTGGCGAAGCCATCATACACCACATTGTAAAATGAGCTCGTTGTTCATTTACCGGCATACCATTGCCTACTTCGAGCATATCCATATCATTCCAACAATTAGGGCCTGCATAATTTCGCAACCCTTGCTGCATATCCAATATCTGCATCACTCCATAGGTTTTAAATTTACCGCCATGTTCGTCCAAGCAGTCAAAACAATTCGTGATATCGCCTGTGGTACGCCACATTTGAGCAACATTTCTTCCCCAAACCCAGGGTTTATTCTTACCCCATTCACACGTGCTGAAAACAATAGGTCTTCCCGCTTTTTTTAAAGCCTCGCTCATTGTCTGATAAGCTCCTTGTGCATTTAAATTTAAGGTATTACACCAATCTAATTTCAAAAAATCGACTCCCCATCGAGCATAAATTAAAGCATCTTGGTATTCGTAGCCTCTGCTTCCCGCTCTTCCAGCACAAGTTTTATCTCCAGCACACGAGTAAACTCCAAATTTCAGTCCTTTTGCATGTATATAATCAGCCAATGCTTTCATTCCGGACGGGAATTTCTCTTTGTTTTCCGTAATAAATCCAAGACTATCTCTTTCACCTTGCCAGCAATCATCAAGATTAATATATTCGTATCCAGCGGCTTTCATTCCGCTAACAACCATTGCATCGGCAATTTCTCGAACAGTCTTTTCGTCAATTTTACATTCGAACTTATTCCAACTATTCCAACCCATAGGAGGAGTAGGTGCTAGATTATTGAATTTTTGAGAGAAGGCAACAAGAAAAAAAACAGAACACACAATAGAAAATACAAATTTTCTTCTCATAAGTTAGAATATTGGAGTATTAAAATTTCGAAAAAAAAGCATCAAACAACACCCTTGAAGAACACTAAGGCATTCTTCAAGGGCACAATATGCAAAATAGAAAATTAAGAATTCAATCTAAGTTTGACTGAGTGAGTCTTACCACCTGAAATTACGCGCAGCAAATAGATTCCTTTGCATCCTTTGATTGGCAGCAACAATGATCCTTTGATTTCTTTTTTAACAACAGACTGGCCTTTCATGTCAATTAAATCGATTCTCCCATCGCTACCATTATCAATATTTACGATGATATTACCGGTTGAATTAATAACTTGACAATTCTGTTTTGTTTCAGAAATAGCGACCTTTCCTGTATATTTGACACCAATTGTTGTTGCTCCCGTATTGTCCTGTTCCCATCCATTCGAAAGATTTGTTGAGACAAATGGACCTGTTTTTGAAGTAGCAGCATAAACAACACCAGCAAATTCATTTAGTGATGGCGTGTAACCAACTACACCTGTGAGATTGGCCGAAGTCACATCTATTTCTGTACAAACTAACTGATCATATAAAGTACCTGATGCTCCTGGAGCTGTAGAATTACTTCCGTTCACCTGAATATCTAATGTTCCTTTTAATATATACTTGGTACCAGTAGCAGGAGGAAGTATTTTTACAACTCCAATACCACTTTGATTGGTTACCAAATCGAAATCGCCCGGAGATAATAGACTTCCATCATTTGTCACCAATGTAGAAGCAGGGAATGTACAAGAACCATGTATAATTCCTCCATTATTATTACTCAAGATTGCTGTACCCATAGCTGCAGTTGAACCTCCTTGAACTCCATAGTTGAAATTGATAATTCCTCCTTGATTATTATTTATTGTAGGATAAGTAAGAATAGCACCAGAGGTAGCACTACTAGAAATGGTCCCTTTTGTAATATTAATGATGCCCGTATTCGTAAAATTATCAACAGCTGTAGATGTAGAATTTAATTTAATGACATTTGTAAAAGAATTCAAATTCATCGTTCCGCTATTTAGAATGACATTTGGCAAATTACTCCCCGAATAAAGACAAAGAGCCCCAGAGACTGATGTTGTAGTAATATTTAATACACCAGTATTTTCAAATTTAGTAAACCATTTTGTTCCGCCCATCACGGTAGGCTGTTGAAAACCTGCAATCGTTAGTGTTCCATTGTTTGT
>JBAXGL010000066.1:0-11192 GCA_037139375.1 Bacteroidales bacterium
TTGGCGTACCGATGCAGCTGCTAAGGCCTTATTGAAGTTTTCATCTTGGCTGTATCCCGAAAATGATCGTAACACATCGGCAACATTCAATTCTAGAATCACACTCATACCACCTTTAAGATCGAGGCCTAAGTTAATCTCCATTTCGCGGCATTCCTTGAGGCTATATCCCAACCACACTTTCTGCGAAGAAAGGGAATCAAGATACATACTCATTTTAACCCGATCTCCATTAGAAGCTTGCTCTGCCTGACTGGTATAGTGGCGAGTAACTACAGAGAAGGAGATATAAAACATGCACACTAAGGTAAGTAGTAGCGAAAATAATTTTACGAATCCTTTGTTTAACATTTGAAATTCACTTTTATTGTTATTAATAATTTATTTTCAAAACGTGATTTTTTTAGAAGAAAACCGCATGAATATTAGCTTTTGGTCGTCCTTAAAGTAGCAACAACTACTACTTGGGTAAAATTAGCTTGCAAATATAGAAGTTTTTTCCATTTCAACTATAAAAAACTCGTATTTTATCAGCCTTTTGAGCTTATCTCAAATAATTCATGATTTAGAGCATTGAACAAATGAATATAATTTCACTAAATTTACTTGGTCTCATTTTCAACAGAATCATCAGACTCATCTTCTGAGAAATTTCGCATATACCAATTGTATATTCGATTTGAAACAAAAAACAAGACAACAGCGGAGATAAATCCACTTAGTACATCTACCACATAATGAGCCTGAATATAGACTGTAGCAAATACTAATGCTAAATATAAAGGTAAAATAAACGCAAACAATCCATATTTCCGAAATCTAAAGATCATTATCATAATCAAAGTAGATATACCTACATGAGAGCTAGGGAATGCAGCTGTTGGTCTTTCACCAACTTGTTGCGTATGCTCAACTAATTGGAAGAAAAGCCCTGAGTGATATGCTGATTCGTGTAGTTCATTATGAAAATTAAAAAAATACCCAATATTGGGAAATGCCGCTTTTTGTATTTGCACTAAATCTATGACGTGGAAATAATATTGCGGTCCAGCGGTAGGGAATAGAATATATATAAGATAAAAAATATAAAACGAGCACATCACTACAAAGAAAAAGTTGTCATATTTTTTATGATCAAAAAAATAAAAATAGAGTCCCGAACCTAATATAATCGGGTAATACGAGAAGTACCCCATATTAAAAATCTCACTGATCCAGTTTTGTGGATATGCTTCACCAAACAACATAGATGGTTGGCATCCGAACACAAACTGCTCCCACCCTGCTATCAGATTATCGTGGTTTGACAACACCCGATTAATATCAAACGTATCTGGATACCAAAAAGACAACAATCCTCCCAAAAACAGATAACGAGCAAATCTCAACGACTTCCAATTCCAAATTGAATTAAGATAAGCTAAAATAAAAATAACGACAATTATGAATATTCTCGAACTAAATAACTCTTCGAAATTGAGCGATCTCGACGAAAGACTTGCAATAATAATAGATGTTATAATTATATATATAAACGTGATCTTCTCTACCGCCAAGAATCTCAATGACTTTGTATAATTCACCATATTAAATCCAATTGTTTTGTTTATACCAATCGATGCTCTCTTCTAAACCTTTAGCGAGGTTATATTGGGTTTCAAAATGAAGATCGTGTTGCAATGGAGTAATATCGCATTTCCAATTTCGCTGCTTCATTATCTTATACTTATCACTGTTGAGCGTACTTATTTTTCCATTTAAGGTGGCAAGAGATTCAATAATAAGGGACAAAATTCTCACTAATAAAAGAGGGATTTTTACCGAAACAACCAACTTTTTAGGCAAGTACTTTCTCGAATACGCAAGAAAATCCTTTGCTAAATATGTTTCTCCGTCTGAAATAAAGTAGTTGCGTCTTACTATTTGATGCTCAATGACCAAGAAAGCGATTCGTGCCAAATCTTTCACATAAATAAACGTCAAATACTGAGGAGCAAATCCAACACTCAGGTCGAAACCGGATTTAATTGTTTTTATCATCAAGAAATAGTCTTTCTCACGTGGGCCATATACACCAGTTGGTCGCAATATAACGTAAGGGAAATCGGATAAACTCTCCAAGAATATTTCAGTTTGACGTTTACTGACACCATAAGCCGTATTTGGAGAAGGCACAAAAGTTTCGTTTATTGCAGAAGTGCCTTTTTCATCAAACGGACCACACACACTCAGACTGCTCATATATATGAATTGCCTTGGTATCATATTGCAAGCAATAAGTGCTTCTACAAAATTCTTTGTAAATTCGAAATTAATTAAATTAAAATCGGAGAGTTTTGCCACTTTAGTTGCTCCTAAATTATGAATAATATAATCCCATCCACCAAACTTTTGTTTGCACTCAAGCAGCTGATTTCTAAGTTTTTCAGTATCCGAAAAGGCAAGATCAACAAAGTGAATCCGATCATCTTGAAGAAACTCGCGACTGCTAGTAGCACGAACTCCTGCCCAAACATCAAAATTCAATGATAATGCTTCATCGACCAAAAAACTACCGATAAAACCACCTGCCCCTGTTATTAATACTTTTTTCATTTGTGTTACAAAATCTTCAGCAAAAATACACAAATATATTTCCTCTCAAAAGTTATCATCGAAAAGGGAGTGATAAATCTCACATTCGAAATCTCACAAATCACATCAATTATGATAATATGTAGCTATTTTTCATAAATACACTCAAAAATAGCTCAATTAGTAAGCATTCTCACTAAAAACCAAACCATAAAACTATTACAATTTTTCTAAATTGCTCACTATGAAGAAGTACCACTAAATTTAAATGCATAAATAATTTTCAAAATAAATAAGCCTTCGCAAAAAATATATCAATTTTGCAATCTCTATATTGCAAAATTGTGTATTTTTGCATCAAAATAAACGATAATTTAAAAAAGAATTTGTGAAATGAACTTCGTACAAGAAATTGTAGCCCGTGCAAAAGCAAACAAGCAACGCATTGTACTACCCGAAGGTACAGAAATTAGAACATTAACTGCTGCTAATCAATTAATAGAAGAAGGCGTGGTTGATGTTATTTTAATTGGAAATCCAAAAGAAATCAAGGATTTGGCAGAAAAAAATTCTCTGAAGAACATAAAAGACACAAATCTGATTGATCCACTAAATCATTCCAAAAAGGAAGAATATACTCAATTGCTTCTCGATTTAAGAAAAAGCAAAGGAGTTTCTCTAGAAGAAGCTCAGCAATTGGTTCAGAACCCACTCTATCTAGCTTGTTTGATGATAAAAAACGGAGATGCCGACGGTGAAGTTGCAGGTGCTGAAAACACGACAGGTGATGTACTGCGACCAGCATTTCAAATCGTGAAAACTCAACCGGGGATAAGTGTTGTTTCTGGTGCTTTTCTGATGTTTATGCCCGAGCAAAAATGGGGTCATAATGGATTGATGGTTTTTGCAGATTGTGCGGTTCACCCCAATCCAAATGCTGCTGAATTAGCTCAAATCGCTGTTGCAACGGCACAAACAACACGCTCAATTGCAGGATTTGAGCCGAAAGTCGCCATGTTAAGTTTCTCAACAAAAGGAAGTGCAAAACACGAAATGGTAGACAAAGTAGTAGAAGCTACCCGACTAGCAAAAGAACTGGATCCATCACTTCAAATCGATGGTGAACTTCAGGTTGATGCTGCAATTGTAGCAGCTGTAGCTAATAGCAAAGCTCCAGGTAGTAAAATTGCTGGACACGCTAATGTTTTGGTATTCCCAACGCTCGAGGCGGGTAATATTGGATATAAACTTGTTCAACGATTAGCAAATGCTGTGGCAATTGGTCCTATTTTACAGGGGATGGCTGCTCCAATCAATGACCTTTCGAGAGGATGTTCGGCCGATGAAATTTTTGCATTGGTAGCAATTACTGCCAATCAAGCTATCGGACTGAAAAATCAAAAATAAATCCTAAATTACCATATTGAAAGTAGTTTCAAAACCGCTCAAACTTATAAATATGTCAGAACCTATTGTAGAACCTATTGAAAACTTCGGTATAAGCCAAAAAGACCGCAAGCGCAAAATGTTTTCCAAAATTGGAGTTGTCGGGTCGGGAATCGAAGGACAAAACATAGTTGGTATCACAGCTTCTGCTGGTCTTGATGTCGTCTTTTTAGATCTTTATCTAGAAAAAATTGATATAGCATTTGAGAAAATCAGCAAAAATCTTGATGATAAGATTGAAAACTGGGGATTGACTGCCACAGAAAAAAAAACGGTTTTATCGCGAATCAAAGGCACAATCGACTACAACGATTTAAGGGACTGCGATTTTGTAATTGAGTGTACTCGACACGATGACCACACTGGTGAGCGAAGCACTACAAACAGAAAAGAAGTCTTCAAACAACTCGAAAAGGTACTTGCTACAGATGCCATTATTGCTACCAATGCTTCCACTGTGATTGTGACAGAATTAGCTTCAGATTTGGAGCACAAAGAGCGTTGTATCAGTTTGCATTTCTTGGTTTCGCAGCCAGAAGCACGAATTCTAGAAATCGTAAAAGGACTTTACACATCAGAAGAAGTTTATCAAAAAGTACTTCTTTTTACAAAAATGATAAAGCACGAAGTCATCAGTGTGCAAGAAAGTGCAGGGTTAGTCAGTTTGAGGCTTTTTCTTACTATGCTCAACGAGGCGTGCGAAATGTTAATGGAAAACGTTGCAACCATAGAAGATATCGACAAACTTTTATTAAAAGGTTGGGGATTTAGAAGAGGCGTTTTTAAAATTGCAGACCAAATTGGCATCGAAAAAGTAGTAGCATTAATGGAGAACATGTTCAATGAGTATGGAGATAAAAAATACAAACCCAACCCATTGATAATGAAGCTTTTTAGAGCAAAACAATATGGGATTAGCACTCGCAAAGGGTTCTACGCTTACGATGAAAAAGGCAATATCTTAGGAGCATAAAAACATTCAAATCAAACGAAAGATGAATATATTAGTACTTAATTGTGGTAGCTCCTCAGTAAAATATAAACTCTTCAATATGGAGAGTAAAAAAGTTCTAGCCCAAGGTGGTGTAGAAAAAATTGGACTTAAAGGGTCATTCTTAAAACTGACACTACCTAACGGCGGAAAAGTGATTCTCGAAGGAGAAATACTCGAACACAACATGGCAATTGAATATATTTTAGGAGTGCTGATGAGCCAAAAATACGGATGTGTTAAATCACTTTCTGAAATTGATGCCGTTGGTCACCGAGTAGTACATGGTGGTGAGAAATTTAACGCTAGCGTAAAAATCGATGACGAAGTAATTGCTAATATGGAAGAGTGCATCGATATGGCCCCTTTACACAATCCGCCAAACCTAAAAGGAATAAATGCGGTTAAAGAGTTGATGTCAGACATTCCTCAAGTAGCCGTATTTGACACTGCATTTCATCAAACAATGCCACCTCACGCATACTTATATGGAATTCCATACTCGTTGTATGAAAAATACTCCATCAGACGGTATGGTTTTCACGGTACAAGTCACCGGTACGTTTCGAATCGAACATGTGTAATATTAGGGATTCAACCGACTAATCATAAAATGATCACTTGCCACATAGGCAATGGAGCATCAGTCGCTGCCATCAAAAACGGCATTTCAGTAGATACATCTATGGGATTCACCCCTGTGGAGGGTCTGATGATGGGGACTCGTTCGGGCGATGTAGATGCAGGTATAATTACATTCTTGCTTGAAAAAGAGATGATTGGTGCCGCAGGAATCAGCAATATGTTGAATAAACAAGGTGGTGTATTAGGAGTTTCGGGTGTATCTTCAGATATGCGTGAATTAGTGGCTGCCATGGAACAAGGAAATGAACGTGCAAAATTGGCATTTGAAATGTACAACTATCGCATAAAGAAATACATTGGCGCATATTCGGCAGCACTCGAAGGCATTAACACCCTTGTTTTCACAGGAGGAGTTGGTGAAAATCAGGCTAATGTTCGTGAGTCAGTTTGCAAAGGATTAGAATACATGGGTATTGAAATTGACGATCTAAAAAACAATCAAACCAGGGGTGAAGAAGCAATAATTAGTACACCTGATTCAAAAGTAACTGTAATGGTTGTTCCAACTGACGAAGAATTTATGATTGCAACTGACACCCTCCATATATTAGGATCAAATTAGCCTTAACCCATAAAAACTCAAAAAAAATGGTACTTGAATCAATGACAAATACGGCAAATATTGAGAAACTTCATCCTTCTTTTGCTAAAGCATTTAATTATATCAAATCACAGGACTTCATCAGCATGGAGCCTTGTAAGATTGAACTGGACGACAAAAATCTATTTATAATTGTCAGCGAAAGTACTGGAAAGGCTATCGACGAGGTAAAGATGGAAACTCACAATAAGTACATCGATATACAAATTCCAATTATCGGTACCGAAACAATGGGTTGGTCTGCTAGAAACAACTTAAAAAATGAAATAGCACCCTATAATCCGGATAAAGACGTCACCCTCTACACAGATAAACCTGCGGCATATATTGTAATTAATAGTGGTGATTTTGCAATCTTTTTCCCAGAAGACGGTCATGCTCCAGGCATTGGAGAAGGAGTAATCAAAAAAATTATTGTAAAAGTTGCTATTTGATTTAACAGTAAAATAATTAGAGCGGTTTTCTATCAACAAAATAGAAAACCGCTCTTTATTTTTGAAATCTAAACCACAAAATATTAAGCATTTAAATAAATATTTCATTTTTTTATCAATTCAATGCAGCACTTCACAGTCTAAATTCATCTGATTTATAAATGTACTTAAAAGTAGTGCACATCGCCATTTACAATAACTGAAATTAACATTTTAGATTATAGAATAGTCGATATGTCGAAAAAAAGTGCGTTCTTTGCACGTTATTTTTAAATAATCGATTAATAACACCTTTGAGAATGACCTTTACCGCAAAACAAATTGCAGATTTTTTGCACGGAGAGATTGTTGGAAATCCTGAAACCAAAGTTTCAGACTTTTCGAAAATTGAAGAAGGAAAACCTGGAACACTCTCTTTTTTAGCAAACCCCAAATACGAATCTTACATATACGAAACCCAAGCTGATATTGTCTTGACAAACAGCGATTTCACCCCTGATAAACCAATCAATGCCACATTGATTAAAGTCGAAAATGCGTATGCTTCTTTAGCTCAATTACTTCAAATCGTTGATCAATCAAAAGCTAAAAAAAGTGGAATCGAACCGATGTCTTTTGTAGCAGAATCGGCTAAATTAGGAGAATCCGTCTTTGTTGGTGCGTTTACATACATCTGTGAAAATGTCCAAATTGGGAACAATGTGCAAGTTCACCCTCAAGTCTATATTGGTGAAGGAGTTACGATTGGTGAAAACACACTCATTTATCCTGGTGTGAAAATATATGCAGGTTGTGTTGTTGGTAAAAATTGCATTATACATGCTGGAGCGGTCATTGGATCTGACGGATTCGGATTTGCCCCAGAAGGAGAAAGTTACAAAAAAATCCCTCAAATGGGAAATGTTATATTAGAAGATGATATCGAAATTGGTGCAAATACTACCATTGACCGTGCTACTTTGGGGTCCACAGTGATTCGAAGCGGTGTAAAACTTGACAATTTAATACAAGTTGCTCACAATGTAGAAGTAGGCGAAAATACAGTAATTGCGGCACAAAGTGGTATCGCTGGATCGTCTAAAATTGGGAAAAACTGTATGTTTGGTGGTCAAGTGGCAATTGGTGGTCATATTTCAATTGGAGAAAAAGTGCAAATTGGTGGTCAATCTGGAGTATCAAACAATCAGAAAGCTAATCAAGTACTTTTAGGAACTCCGGTGATGCCCGCAAGAGACTGCGCACGAAGCTATGCCGCAATTCGTAATTTACCATCACTCCTAAGCCAAGTCAATGAGCTCCAAAAACAAATTGACAAACTAAAAATGCAAACTGAAAATTAATATATTTGTTCCAAAATTTGATTTGAAACGAATGATATAAAAAAATCTACAATGTCAAAACAGAAAACATTAAAACAAAGCTTTACTATTTTAGGAAAAGGATTACATTCTGGATTAAACATTTCGGCGACATTCAACCCAGCGCCAGTGCATCACGGTTACAAGATTCAACGTATTGACCTCGAAGATCAACCCATTATCGATGCTGTTGCAGAAAATGTGATTGACACTCAACGAGGAACTGTTATCGGAAAAAACAATGTAAAAATAAGTACAATCGAGCACGCTTTGGCAGCTTTATTTGCTTCTGAAATTGACAATTGCTTAATCCAAGTTGATGCTCCTGAAATCCCAATTTTGGATGGAAGTTCAATTCGATTTATTGAAGAAATCGAAAAAGCAGGCATTGTTGATCAAGATTTTGATAAAGATTATTATATCGTTAAAAATAAGATTGAGATTAAAGACGAGGCAACAGGATCTTCCATTCTTATATTGCCAGATAATAATTTCAGCATCAACGCATTAGTTTCATACGACTCTCCAATTTTATCAAACCAATATGCTACTTTAAACGATTTGAACGATTTCAAATCTGAAATTGCATCTTGCCGCACATTTGTTTTCGTAAAAGAGATTGAACCACTGCTTCAAAACAACCTCATCAAAGGTGGCGACCTCGACAATGCTATTGTCATTTACGATATTGAAAAGACACAAGACGAAATCGACCATTTGGCTGCACTCATGGGTGCTCCCAGCAAACCTGCAAAACAATTGGGCTACCTCAATAATAAACCATTGGTTTTTGACAACGAACCAGCCAGACACAAGCTATTAGATGTGATTGGTGATATTGCTTTGATTGGCAAACCTATAAAGGGTCGCATCATCGCAACGAAGCCTGGGCATAAGATAAATAATCAATTTGCACGACACATTCGTCGTGAATTGAAGCGATTAGAAGTGCAATCTCCTGTTTATAACCCTGAAAAAGCGCCTGTGATGGATGTTAATCGCATCAAACAGTTGCTACCACACCGTTGGCCATTTCTGATGGTAGACAAAATTATCGAATTGGGCGACAACCATATAGTTGGTGTTAAAAATCTGACAGTAAACGAAACATTCTTCTGCGGTCACTTTCCTGACGAACCCGTGATGCCTGGAGTATTACAAGTAGAAGCTATGGCTCAAATCGGTGGATTAATGGTATTGAACTCTGTGGAAGACCCTGCCACTTATTCGACCTATTTTTTGAAAATTGACAATGTAAAATTTCGTCAGAAAGTTGTTCCAGGTGATACCCTCATTTTCCGTTTAGATATGATTTCACCTATGCGACGTGGATGCGCATTGATGAAAGGGTATGCATTTGTAGGAGAAAAAATAGTTTCAGAAGCCGAATTTATGGCTCAAATTATCAAAAATAAGTAACAAAAATTAATTTATGAGACAACCGCTTGCCTATATACATCCTGATGCTCAGATTGCATCAAATGTTGTGATTGAACCGTTTGTAACTATTGATAAAAATGTTGTCATTGAAGAAGGTTCGAGAATTGGATCCAATGTTACAATATTTGAAGGTGCTCGCATCGGTAAAAACTGCAATATTTTTCCAGGAGCAGTCATTTCTGCTGTGCCTCAGGATTTGAAATTTCATGGAGAGAATTCTGTTGCCATCATTGGCGACAACACGACCATTCGTGAATGTGTGACTGTCAACAGAGGAACAGCCTCTAAAAGCAAAACTGTGATTGGGAAAAATTGTCTGATTATGGCATATTGCCATGTTGCTCACGATAGCATTTTGGGAGACAATGTCATCATGTCAAATGCTGTGCAAGTAGCTGGCGAAGTGAGGATTGACGATTTTGCAATCATTGGTGGTGGATCATTGATTCATCAGTTTTGCCACATTGGGTCGCACGTGATGCTTCAGGGTGGATCGCACGTCAACAAAGATGTGCCGCCGTTTGTGAAAGCAGGCAGAAACCCGCTATCGTATGCTGGTATCAACTCCATAGGCTTACGTCGACGTGGATACACCAACGAAACCATTCGCGACATTCAAGAAATTTATCGATACCTCTATTTATCGGGGCTTAACAACTCTGATGCCATAGAACACATCGAAACTGAGTTGCCGGCTTCTAAAGAACGCGATGAGATTATTCTTTTTATAAGAAATTCTCAACGTGGAATTATTAAAGGATACGGCGGTTTATAAACAGTAAATTTCGTTTTAAAGAAACATAAGAGAAGGCGCAAACTAAACAATGCGCCTTTTCTGCGTATTATAGAGGGCGATTTACAAAGAATACACTATTTAGAAAAGCGATAAACAGCAAAAATAAGGGATATTTTTCGTCTAGTTTGTGTTCTATTTGAAAATAAATATTTAAGTTTGTAGTAACAAAAATAACAGATTATGATTTTTAAATTCTTGATTATTTCAGATGAATCTGACAACTTTATTCGTGAAATAGACATTGATTCAGAAGCTACATTTCTAGATTTAAACAATGCTATTCTTGATTCTGTCTCATACACAAAAGACGAAATGACCTCATTCTTCATTTGCGATGACGATTGGGAGAAAAATAATGAAATCACACTCATGGAGATGGATACTGATCCGGCATTCGACAGTTGGGTGATGAAAGATACAAAATTGAATGAGTTGCTCGAAGAGGAAAAACAGAAAATGCTTTTTGTTTTTGATTACATCACAGACCGAGCTTTGTTTATGGAGCTTTATGAAATTATTCCGGGTAAGAATTTGAAGAAAGCCAAATGTGTAAAATCTGAAGGAAACCCGCCTAAACAGACAGAAAGTTTTGAGGCTTTGGAAAAGGAAAAGCCACGCTTAGAAACTGGTGAGAATTTTTACGGTGACGAGGAGTTCGATACAGATGAATTAGACGAAGAAGGATTCGACTTCAACGAAGGAGGCGCAAATGAAATTGCAGCCGACGATACGTTATAAATTTAGTGACTAAAATATCTCTCAATAAGGACAAAACGCTGATTGTGTTGCTTGGTCCTACAGGAGTTGGCAAAACAGAACTGAGTCTGCGTCTAGCTGAAAGGCTCCAGACTCAGATTATCTCTTCTGATTCTCGCCAACTTTTTAAGTCAATGACCATTGGCACTGC
>JBAXGL010000067.1:0-11138 GCA_037139375.1 Bacteroidales bacterium
ACCAAGGACCCTCTGATTAACAGTCAGATGCTCTAACCAACTGAGCTAAGGAAGAGTATTGCACCTCTTGAAAAATGCAGTGCAAAAGTAATAGGTTTTTTGTAATTATGCAATATCTTTGCGGAAAAATTACGGAAAAATGAGAGTATTAGGAATGGGCAATGCCCTTGTAGATATACTTGCTAAGCTTGAATCAGATGATTCACTGGAAGTTATGGGCTTACCTAAAGGAAGTATGCAACTTATTAACGAAGATGAATTATTGAAAATTTTGGATACCATCAAAATTTTTGACACCTTCCATGCAACAGGAGGATCTGCTGGAAATGCAGTTCGAGCTCTTGCAAAATTAGGTGTTCATGCTGGTTTTTTAGGAAAGGTAGGTCCTGATTTTTATGGAAGTTTCTATAAAGACGATTTAAAGAAAAGTCACGTTGTGCCTCATCTGCTCGAAGATTCTATGGCTTCGGGTTGCGCTATGGCAATGATTTCTCCTGATGGTGAGCGAACCTTTGGCACATATTTGGGAGCAGCCGCCAATCTTCAGGCATCCGATTTGACCGAAGAAATGTTTAAAGGGTACGAATATTTCCACATCGAAGGTTATTTGGTTCAAAACCCCGAACTCATTCGCAAAGCCTGTCGTCTTGCAAAAGCTGCAGGAAGTAAAATTTCTCTCGATATGGCAAGCTACAATGTGGTAGAAGCGAATCACGACTTTTTCAAAGAATTGCTGACAGACTACACCGACATCGTATTTGCAAACAAAGAAGAGGCGTATGCGTTTACTCAACAAGAGCCTGAAAAAGCTATTAATACGCTGGGTGATATTTGTGAAATAGCTATTGTTAAAATTGGCTCGAAAGGGTCAATTTTAAAACGTGGTAACGAAATTGCCAAAGTTGGTGTACGAAAATCGAACTGTCTTGACTCCACTGGTGCAGGTGATTTCTATGCTGCTGGGTTTCTTTTTGGATTGATTCATAACCAATCGTTAGATGTCTGCGGTAAAATAGGATCATTACTTGCTGGAAATGTGATTGAAATCATGGGCACTCATTTAGAAAACGATCAGTGGAACAAAATAATCAACGATGTTAAAAAAATGACCGTTTTAAACTGAGAATGTGGCTACTTTATTAATATAGTTGAAAAAGAGACCGTATTAGCCAATTATTTTTCAAAAAGTTGCTCGGGAAAGAAACTCTCTATAAATTAGCGCCACATTCAATCCTCAATATAAAATTTATGTCCAAATTTATAAAATTTGCTCTTGTTGCAGTCCTATTATTGGGTGTAGAACCTAAAGTTTTTTGCGACGACAAGCACGATTTTCAAAACACAAAAAATCTTGATATTTTCTACAATCTATACAAACAACTAGATCTTTTCTATGTTGATTCTATAAAACCCGAAAAGACAATCAGAGCTGGAATTGATGCTATGCTCGGCAACCTTGACCCATATACAAACTACATTTCGGAACAAGAAATAGACGACTTTAAATTTCTCACAACTGGTGAATATGGAGGAATTGGCTCCATGGTTTCGGCACATAAAGGGAATATTTATATTTCGGAGCCTTATGAAAATATGCCAGCAGCAAAAGCTGGATTAAAGGCCGGTGATCTAGTGCTCGAAATTGACGGGAAAAGTCTGAAAGGAAAAACAATCTCAGAAGCAAGCGAAATGCTAAAAGGTCAACCCAATACAACTTTGAAAATAAAAATTCAAAGAGGCGAAAAATCGAAACCTCAGGATTTCACGATTATTCGTCAAAAAATCGTAATAAGTTCTGTTCCGTATTACGGTGTTGTAGGGTCTAATACTGGATATATTCTGATTACAAGTTTCACTGACAAAACTGGAGGAGAATTTAAAAATGCGTTTTTAGATCTGAAAAACAACAAAAAAATAACTTCACTTATCATCGACCTTAGAAGCAATGGTGGTGGAATAATGGAAGAAGCAATTAAAGTAATCAACTATTTTGTAGCGAAAGGAGTTGAAGTGGTTGCTACCAGAGGAAAGGTAAAACAATGGGATCGAACTTACAAAACAGCATCAGAACCTATTGACACTGAAATTCCCATTGCCATTATGGTGAATAGAGGTTCTGCATCGGCCTCAGAAATTGTGGCAGGTGCACTACAAGACCTAGACCGTGCAGTGATCATTGGAGAACGCTCATTTGGCAAAGGGTTAGTACAAACTACACGTCCGATTAGCTTTAATGGCAGCCTAAAAGTGACTACAGCCAAATACTACACCCCTAGTGGTCGTTGCGTTCAAGCCATAGACTACACCCATCGTAATGCAGATGGTAGTGTTGGCTCGATTGCAGACAGCTTAACGCACGTTTTTTACACAAAAAACAAACGACCTGTGCGTGATGGCGGCGGTGTGACTCCCGACATCAAAATAGAAGATGAAAAAACGCCAAATATCATCTATTACCTTATCAATGATTTCATTGTTTTTGATTTTGCAACTCAATATGCTTCGAAGCATACTACAATTCCTTCTGTTTCAGACTTTGCAATTAATGATGAAGAATACAAAAGCTTCAAAGAATTTGTAAAATCTCGCAATTTCGTTTACGATCGTCAAAGTGAAAAAGCACTAAAAGAATTAGAAGATGTGACTAAATTTGAAGGCTATTACGAGGGTGCAGAGCCAGAATTTAAAGCATTGAAAGCCAAACTCACTCACGATTTAGATAAATCCCTCACTATTTTTTCAAATGACATCCGCGACTTATTAGAAGCCGAAATAGTAAAACGATATTACTATCAAAAAGGCGAAATTGCTCATTCGTTGATGAATGACAAGGATATAAAAAAAGCCATTGGAATAGTTTCCGACGCTAAGGTTTACAGTGAAATTTTAAATCCTATCGTCAAAACCAAATAATTAAACGACTGAATTTGTTCATCGATAGCAATTTAGAGAAAAATATTCTCTAAAAATGAACTCAAAATCAGAAAAAAGCGCTACTTTTGCGCAGTTTTTTGAGTAATCAACATAATGTCTAACTTATTAGCAAAACAAAAACAAACAAATTTCATGGAAGAAAATCAATTAAATGTAGCACCATCTGTCGATAATTTCGATTGGGATGCTTTTGAAAAAGGGGAAGTATTTGGTGGAAGAAGCCACGAAGATCTGGTTAACACTTATGACCAAACCCTCAACACAGTAAAAGACAAAGAAGTTATTGAAGGTACTGTTATTTCGATGAACAAACGCGAAGTAGTGGTTAACATCGGCTTCAAATCAGACGGAATTATCTCTTTAAATGAGTTCCGCTACAATCCTGAACTAGCTGTCGGTGACAAAGTAGAAGTGTACATCGAAAGTCAGGAAGACAAAAAAGGACAACTTATCCTTTCTCACAAAAAAGCTCGTGCAACTCGCTCTTGGGATCGCGTAAACGAAGCGTTGGAGAAAGACGAAATCATCAAAGGTTTTGTTAAATGTCGTACTAAAGGCGGTATGATTGTTGACGTATTCGGTATCGAAGCGTTCCTTCCAGGTTCACAAATCGACGTGAAACCAATCCGCGACTACGATGTATTCGTTGGCAAAACTATGGAATTCAAAGTGGTTAAAATCAATCAAGAATTCAAAAATGTTGTTGTTTCACACAAAGCTCTTATTGAAGCAGAAATCGAACAACAGAAAAAAGACATCATCTCCAAACTTGAAAAAGGTCAAGTATTGGAAGGAACCGTCAAGAACATCACATCATACGGTGTATTCATCGACTTGGGTGGCGTAGACGGATTGATTCACATCACCGATCTTTCTTGGGGACGCGTATCTCATCCAGAAGAAGTTGTCTCATTGGATCAGAAATTGAACGTTGTTATCCTTGATTTCGACGACGAGAAAAAACGTATCGCTTTAGGTTTGAAACAATTGACTCCTCACCCATGGGATGCTTTGAGCGCAGAACTTAAAGTAGGCGACCAAGTGAAAGGTAAAGTAGTGGTAATGGCTGACTATGGTGCATTTATCGAAATCGCTGCTGGAGTAGAAGGCTTGATACACGTTTCAGAAATGAGCTGGTCTCAACACCTTCGTAGCGCACAAGATTTCTTGAGCGTTGGCAACGAAGTTGATGCAGTTATTTTAACTTTAGATCGCAACGAACGCAAAATGTCTTTGGGCATCAAACAATTGAAACAAGATCCTTGGGAAGCTATTGAATCTAAATACGCTTTAGCATCTCGTCACACTGCAAAAGTTCGTAATTTTACTAACTTTGGAGTTTTCGTAGAAATCGAAGAAGGTGTTGACGGATTGATTCACATTTCTGACCTTTCTTGGACTAAAAAAGTGAAACACCCATCTGAGTTTACTCAAATCGGTGCTGATATCGATGTTCAGGTTTTGGAAATCGACAAAGACAACCGTCGTTTGAGCTTAGGTCACAAACAATTGGAAGAAAATCCTTGGGATGTATTCGAAACATTGTTCACCGTTGATTCAGTTCACGAAGGAACAATCGTAGAATTGTTGGACAAAGGTGCAGTAATCTCCTTGCCTTATGGCGTAGAAGGTTTTGCAACTCCAAAACATTTGGTGAAAGAAGACGGAACTCAAGCTTCAGTAGAGGAAAAATTAGAGTTTAAAGTTATCGAATTCAACAAAGATGCAAAACGCATCATTCTTTCTCACAGCCGTATTTTCGAAGATGTAGCTAAAGCAGAAAACCGCGAAGCTTCAAAAGAGAAAAAAGCAAAGAAAACTGCTGTTAAGAAAGAAGAGAACAACAACATAACTTCTCAAGTAATGGAAAAAACTACTTTAGGAGACATCGAGGAGCTAGTGGCATTGAAAGAGAAACTTTCTAAAAAATAATTCTCAATCTATGTATTTATAAAAAAAGGAGGGACTTTACAGTTCCTCCTTTTTTTATATTTTTTAACTCAATAAGCGTTAAACTATAATTTCTAAATCCTTCAATTATATATAAAATCATTGAATTGTTCTTACCAACCGTACATAATTAGCTATTCTGATGGCATCGCCTTGAGGACCTCTACCATGAGGGAAATCTAATGACGAGCCTAGTTTGGGGTCACTGCGTTGACAACCAGCACCGTGTACATCTATCCATCCTCCCAACATCCACATATACCCCATTCCTCTACCAAAAGCGACGTAAGCAGCTGCAGAACCACTCATTGAAGTAGAACCGTTGGCATGGGTGGTGCTGCTCCAGTAGCAGGGATAATCGTCTTTACCTGCTTCATTTATTATTTTTGAACACCGAAACAGGGGATCGATGGCCGCTGAATTAGTGGTAGAGGGTGAGCGGCTATAGTCGACGATACTTTCCAGCTCTTTGGCATCCGGTAATCGCCAGTCGCTATATCCTGCAAATGTGATGTTTTCTGCGTAGCTCAGGGCATCCTGCCAATTCATCCCATTGCTACTGTCATCTTGCATCCACATCAGTTTGGTGGCAATGTCAGTGATTGTTCCATTACCGTTGTCCACAAATTTATTTTGGCCGTATTCTGCATTTCCTCTCACATAAAGACGATAGAATTTTTTCTGTTCTAAGCCCATCGGTTTTGTCAATCCGTACCCTTTTATGCGACCATCTGCAAAGTTCACACCAAAAACCGTCTTTGCCCTTTTCATAGTGAAGTCCACATAGCAGGTCGATGATACAAACTGTGCATCAATCATGCGTTCTCCAGCATTCATATCGCCATACCCGAAATCGAAATAATTGGTGTCGATAAACGGAACAGCAGCGTTTTCTCTTCCACTTACATCGAGTCCGCTAAATAGTATGAGCGAGTAGAGTTCTTTGATGGTTGGCAATCGCCAGTCAGTATAGCCTCCCAATTTATAGTTTGATGTTCCAGCTAAAGCTTCATCGAAGCTCACTTTATCATTCACATCAATTTTTTTGTCGCCGTTTTTGTCAGGTGTCTGTTGCCACATCAATCCAGTTACTAAATCGGACACAGTGCCATCACCGTTTTTTGTGTATTTGGGTACGTTTCCAGGATAATTGGCATTTTGTCCATAAAACGGACCATCAACTACAGGTGAAATTATTTCACTTGTGTTGTTGTAGTATTTGGTCTGATTCGTTCCGACAATCGGATAGCCTTTGATTGATGCAGAAGAGTCATTTTGCGCAAATATATTGTTAATCACATTTAATAAAAGAAATAGATGTATCGCTTTCCAGAAAGTGAAAGACAAGAAGTTGTTAGTTTTCATGACGAGTAAAATTTGTTTGATTACACAAGTATAATAGAGCTAAACCAACAGAAAAAATGATTTCAATAGAAAGGTAGTATTTATCATTCTATTGGCAAATTCTATCTGTTGACGATTTGTCTATATGCATCTCATTTTAGATTCAGATAGCTGATGATGATCCATAGATTGGTGTTCCGATAAATGATATTTAATCCAAAATCGATGAGTCTATGAGATAACACCAGCGGTTGTTCTTAGACAAGGGACTAAATATATTTATCAATATTATCTAAAATTCGCATTATTGCAGAACCGTCTAATACATTTAGTGTTTTAAATAGAAATACTATATTGCTGAATTTAAAACTTCTTAGAAAATGAAAACCGTACTTCACACAGCTGACTCTCGCGGTCACGCCAACCACGGCTGGCTCGATTCATACCATACATTTAGTTTTGCCAATTACTACAACCCAAATCGGGTGAATTTTGGTGTACTGCGTGTGCTCAACGACGATTGTGTGGCTGCAGGCAAAGGTTTTGGCAAACATCCCCACGACAACATGGAGATTATCTCTATACCGCTGTCGGGAGATCTCGAACACCATGATAGCATGGGCAATCACGGCATTATTACTTCAGGAGAAATACAAGTGATGAGTGCAGGCACTGGTATTACACACAGCGAATTCAATGCCAATAGTGAGAATGAGGTACGATTTCTACAAATATGGGTCATTCCAAATCAAAAAAATGTTACACCCCGCTACGATCAGATTTCGTTGGCCGACATTCACAAACCTGAAGCGCTGTACCAGATTCTATCACCCAATGCCGACGATCAAGGTGTGTGGATTCACCAAAATGTCTGGTTTCATCTGGGTGAATTATCCGCTGGATGGAGTGGCAAATACGATTGGAAAGAGACAGAAAATGGTGTCTATTTTTTCGTCATCGAAGGGGAAGTGACCATTGGCGGGCAACATTTGTCTCATCGCGATGGCTTAGGGATCACAGAAACAACATCAGTCGAAATTGTTACCCATTCAGCTACAAAGTTGTTGGTGATGGAAGTGCCAATGTAAATGGAGTTTAATTTTCAACTTAAATAATTTGGATCTAAAATTGCAAAGCTTTATTCATAAATCCGAATTAATCATTAGGCATTTTTTGAAAACAAACCAATGGTTACTTGAAGGTAACACCGCAATGTGTCTATTCTAACGGTTTGCAAAAGCATTTGAATAGACACATTTTGCTATCATAAGCAATAATGCATTAATAATTTAATTTATTTATCCAATTTATGAATTACCAATCCCGAGCGAAGTTTGGGCTCGAACCAAGTAGTTTTTGGAGGCATGATGTTGTCGGTGTCAGCAATGTCGATCAGTTGCTTCATCGAAACGGCGTAGAGCGCCAAAGCAGCTTTCATTTCGCCACTATCCACACGGCGTTGTAACTCGCCCAATCCGCGGATACCACCCACGAAATCGACACGTTTCGACGAACGAAGGTCGTCGATTCCCAGAATATCGCGCAGAATCAAATCTGATGAAATCGTTACATCGAGCACGCCGATTGGGTCGTTGTCGTTGTAAGTACCTTCTTTTGCGGTGAGCGAATACCATTTGCCACCTACATAAAGTGCAAAGTTGTGCAACGCATTCGGATGGTAAATCTCGGCACCCTTCTCCTCCACTTCGAAGTTGATAGCCACTTTCGAAAGAAACTCGGTTTCCGAAAGTCCGTTCAAATCTGTCACCACACGGTTGTAGTCGATAATTTTCAGTTGAGTATCTGGGAAACAAACTGCAAGAAAGTAATTGTATTCTTCGTTGCCAGTATGATTGAGGTTTTGCTTCGCTTTTTCAGCCCCAACCAGCGCGGCAGCAGCTGTACGGTGGTGTCCGTCAGCAATGTAGAGGTATGGAATGGCTGCAAAAAGCTCCGTGATGCGTGCAATGGTAGCATCATTGTCAATCAACCAAAAGTGGTGACCAAAACCGTCGGGTGCTACGAAATCGTATACGGCAGGTTGCGCTACTGCCTCTTTCACGATTTGGTCTAATTCTGCTTGATATGGAAAAGCAAAGAAAACCGGCTCAATGTTGGCGTTGTTCATGCGAACGTGTTTCATGCGGTCTTCTTCTTTGTCGCGGCGAGTCAATTCGTGCTTTTTGATTTTGCCAGTGAGGTAATCTTCTACGTTAGCACACACCACAAGGCCGTATTGCGTGCGTCCATCCATCGTTTGAGCATAGACGTAATAAAGTTCTTTTTCGTCTTGCACCAACCATCCTTTATCTTGGAAAAGGTTGAAGTTTTCAACTGCTTTTTGATACACCTCATCGATGTGTTCATCTGTTCCGACTGGGAAATCAATCTCCGGTTTGATGATGTGGTAAAGCGATTTTTCATTTCCGGCTGCTTCTGCGCGGGCTTCTTCCGAATTCAATACGTCGTAAGGGCGCGATGCTACCTCCTCTACCTTATCCTGTGGGGGACGAATGCCTTTGAATGGTTTGATTTTTGCCATTTTTATTTGAGTTTATGGTTTATTTCCGAATTCTGGTCGCAAAAGTACAAATTATATAGGTGAGTTCAAAAGAGAAATCAATCCAACTCCACCACAGTAATGCCAGCACCACCAAACTGTACATGTTCATCGCGGAAATCCTTCACGCCGTGCACGCCGCTCAGGTATTCGCGAATCAGCTGCCGGAGCGCACCAGTACCCGTGCCGTGGAGGATGCGCACCTTACCAGCACTCACCAAAATGGCATCGTCGATGTAGTACATAATCGCCTGCAACGCCTCGTCGCCACGCATGCCGCGCACATCGATCTCTTGACGGAAATTGAGTCCGCGTTCCCGCACATCGTCGGCAGTCTGCTGGCTCACGAAAGTTGTTTTCAACCTTTCGCGCTTCAGTTGGTTTTTGCTCATCTTATCCAAGCGGTCGATTTGCACCGTCGATTTCAGCATACCGAATGCCACCGTGATGCTTTTGCCCTGCACGTCGAGCACCTCGCCCACCGTGTTCTGTCCTTTGAGGCGAACGGCATCTCCTACCAAAACAACCTCTGGTTGAAAGACCTTTTTCTCTGTATTCTTCTTGGCGTTGGGAAGTTTTTTTCGCTCCTCACGCTCTTTTATCTTCTCTATTTTGCGCGAAATAGCATCGTCGCCCACCGCGTCCGTCTCGCTGATGCGGGCACGGAATTCGTCAAGCTCCTTGCGGGCAGTTCGCGTCGCCTCTTTCTCGGCATTGGCCTCTTTGATGCGGCGAATCGTGTTTTCCACCTTCGCATTGGCTTCCGAAAGGATGCGCGCTGCCTCCGCTTTGGCATTCGCCATCAGCTCTTTGCGCTCTTTCGATATTTTCTGCAAATCATCTTCGTAGCGTTCGGTCAGCTCTTCGAGCTTTTTCTCTTTTTGGCGAATGTTCTGGCGTTTGCCTTCCCAATAACGCTTGTCGCGCACGATGTCTTGCAGATATTTGTCCATGTCGATGTAGTCAGATCCCACCTTGGCAGAGGCATCGGCAATCACCTCTTCGGGCAAACCGATCTTGCGGGCAATCTCCACTGCAAACGAACTTCCGGGATTGCCGATAGAGAGTTTGAAGAGCGGCTGCATCAGGTGGCGGTCGTAGAGCATCGCCCCGTTCACCACCCCTTCGTGGTCTTCGGCAAAGTGTTTCAGGTTTTGGTAGTGCGTCGTAATCACACCGTATGCTTTGTTGGCGTTGAACCGTTCGAGCAACGCTTCGGCAATCGCTCCACCGATTTGAGGTTCCGTTCCGCCACCAAATTCATCGATTAGCAAAATGGAATTTCCGTTACAGTTGCGCACAAAAAACTTCATATTCGTGAGGTGCGAACTGTAGGTACTAAGGTCGTTTTCGATGGATTGCTCGTCGCCAATATCAATAAATATATCGTGGAAAATACCTGTTCGTGAGCTTTCGTGGAGCGGTATCAGCAATCCGCTCTGGAGCATGTATTGCAGCAGTCCGACCGTTTTGAGGCATACAGATTTTCCTCCGGCATTCGGACCCGAAATAATCAACAATCGGCGGTTTTCCTCCAACTGAATATCGAGCGGAACGACCGGTTTGTGCTGTTTTTTGTGCAAAAGATAGAGCAATGGATGGATGGCATTCGACCAATCCATTGTGCGGCGATTTTCGAAAACGGGCAAAATGCCGTTCACCTCTATCGCCAACAACGCCTTGGCGCGCGTGAAGTCAATCTTCGACAGAAAATCGTAAGAGCTGAGAATGTTATCGGCAAACGGGCGCACCTCGTCTGTGAATTTCACCAAAATGCGGATCACTTCGCGACGCTCCTCGCCTTCGAGTTCCCGCACGCGGTTGTTGGCCTCCACCACTTCGGCAGGTTCGATAAAGACGGTCTTTCCACTCGCCGATTCGTCGTGCACGATACCTTTTATCTTGCGCTTAAAGCCGGGCGCAACGGGTATCATCAGCCGTCCGTCCCTCATCGTGGGTGTGAGGTCTTTCTCCACAATTCCCTCCGACTGTGCCACCCGTAGGATGGACTGCAACTTGCGTGAAATATTGCTTGTAGTGTGCAAAATCTCTCTGCGAATGCGTGCCAACTCAGGCGAAGCATTGTCTTTTACCTTTCCAAATTTATCGAGAATCTTATCTATCGAACCAATAATTTGCGGGAAAAGCGACACTTCGCGTGCCATCTCCGTCAGGTGCGGATAGTTCGTGTCGCCCTCCTCGTCTTTGAGGAAAAAGCGCACAATGTCGCGAATCGTCTCCAGCGAACGGCGCAGGTCAAACAGCTCCGACTCGTCGAGAAAAGTGCCTTCCACTCGCACTTTCTTCAACGACTGACGCACATCGAAAAAGTAATTGGCAGGGAAATCGC
>JBAXGL010000068.1:0-11067 GCA_037139375.1 Bacteroidales bacterium
TGGTTTGTGAGCAAACTCAATTATGTAACCAATGCTGATGAGGAGTTAGATGCATTGGGTAAAATTGATGTCACAAAAGAAGCTGTTGCCGACAAACGTTTCGAAGGAACATTGCCAGCGAGTGTAGCACCACAAGATTCTACAGCGAAAGTGACTTTAACTTCTTACGATCCGACCGAGTTGAAATATAAATCGCATGCTACACAAACAGGATTGGCTGTTTTTAGCGAAGTCTACTATCCCGAAGGCTGGGTGGCAACTATTGATGGCAAAGAGGCTCAGATTGGTCGCGTGAATTATATCCTCCGTGCACTACAAGTGCCAGCAGGAGATCACGAAATCATCTTTACCTACAAGCCAAAATCTATTGTGATGACTGAAACGATTGCTTATTCATCTCTTGCAATCTTATTACTGGCGATTGTTGGTTATTTTATTTTTGGAAGAAAGAAAGAGTAATAACTGATACAAAGTTTTAGACATAATAAAAGTCCCGAGAGAACTACTACTCGGGACTTTTTGTTGTACAATATCAAATTTTACAATGCTACTTTCACTGTTTTAGTTGCTGTTTTCACTAAGTAGATTGTGCCTGTAGGAGCTGAAATCATCAGTCGTTCTCCTTCTGATTTGAACGTATTCAGCAGCACACCACTAGTCGTGATAATCGATATTTGTTCGCCATACGACGTACCTTCCACCACGATTTGTGATCTAGTGGAGTATACTTTTACATTACTCTGATTGACTCCTTGTATCGAATTGGCTAGGGATTCGAATGTAATGGACAATAAGGTAGAATCAACTATAGCTGGAAGTGTGTACACTCCATTGCTATTGTTGTTAGTTATGTCTATTCCGTTGAATATTACACTATTGATTTTCCATCCCGACATCGTATTTATTCTGAAAGAGGGTTTGTAGCCAGGTTCAACAATTAAATCTACTGTTCCACTTTCTGCAGATTTGATTGACAATATACAATTCTGTTTTGTGGTGATAACGAGCAATGAATCACTCAGCGGAGACCGATTGCCTGCCATATCTAATGCAGCGATTTGTATTGAATGCGAAGATATAGGCGAGAAGCCACTCAATAGAACAAAGTTTGTGACAGAGATGCCAACTAATTTTCCATTATCGTACACATAATACTTAGCTACTCCAATATTGTCTTTGGATGAGGTCCAAGTCAGTGAAATTGAAAAAGAGGTTACCATCGTAGCCTTTAAGCCCGTAGGTTGAGTTGGGGCTTCGGTGTCAATTGCACTATTTTTCCAACCCAAAACAGTTATATTGACAACCGAATCTAAAGGAAACTCAGCTATCCGATTTTTCCTTTCAATCCCTATCGAGTCTACTTCAGGATGCATCATATCGGGTCTGTTGTAAAGTCGATATTCGATATGCATTACATTTTTAACGGTAAACGAGAATTTGCCATTGGCTATTTTTATACCTGCTTGAGCATTTGCCATATTCCAACCGAATGGACTGCCATTTATCCAACAGCTATCGGTTCCAAGAGGTACATTGGCGGTAATTCTGATGGTTCCAGTTTTAGATGGATCGAAAATATTCTTAAACGACGATACTATGTTTTCCGCTGATGGAAACGTCGCTGGATATACGAAATTTTCTACCTGGCTTTGTTCGTAATCCCAAGCAGGACCAGCAGCAAAACGATATTGCAACTTATTAGCATCGGCTGTCCACAATGTTTTGGTATAAATGGCTCCATCTACTGTTGTCTTTACTTTTTTCATCAGTGTAGAGTCGGTTGGAATTGCCCAATTGCAGAAATTACCTGAAATATAGAGCTGCTTCACATCCAGAGGAACAAGCACATTGATTGTCACAAATTTTGGCAATGGTGTTGTTCCTACCCATATTGAAGCCCATCGTTTAACTTCATCTGATGGCGTCCAATTTCGATTCAGTATTTCTCCTCCTAACGAATCTTTTTCGACATAAGCCCAATCACCACCTCCACTCAAATATTTGTATTGTATATTTGATACGTTGATTGTAGAGTCTGTGAAATCGAGAGGAGTAAGCGTAAGCGTGAAATGAGTCGCATCAACCTTAGTCATTTGATTTTTATTGTTGTTCCATTGATTGAAGTTGCCAACCACCCAGCATTGAACTGTTCCCACTGGAACTTTCACATTGAATGCCAACCCTTTCCCTTCGGATACCATTGATTTGCAAAGAATCGTTTTACTGCCAACTTTGGTAGACGAAACAACGAGGCTATCATTATAAGCATTGACAGCGAGTCCTGATTTCAAGCGAACGTAAATTGGTGTAATGTCTACTAGTCCGTTCTTCGGCGTTATGGTGAGTGGTGTACGCACAAATCCAGAACCCGATGTCAGCGAAATCTCCAAATTGGGTGTTGGGGTGATCACTACATTTGCAACAAGAGAGCTTCCACTTACCTTAAATACTTGTTCGGCAGACGGTCCGAAGTCTTTCTTGTAGCCAAATCCCGTAAGGATATTCTGAGATACCATCAGTTCTGGAGCTTTCACCAATGTTTCTCCGAAATACAAATTATCCCAAGACACTGTTGCTGATTTGTAGGTGCGGATACTAAAATTGAACAACTCGAAACCGGCTGGCGCTACCACATCGTAAGTATAGGTTTGCCAACTACCTTTCACATCGGGTAGATATCCTGTTGAGGCAGTAGCGTTTGGTCCTTTTAAGGCTAGCGAGTCTGCCAAGTTCATCGACCAGTATTTGCCAGCTACTGTCTTAAAATTACACCACAACCGAGCGTCGGTGCCATCGCCTGCTTCGACGTAGTAGGATAATTTTAGGGAATAGGTCTTTCCTGCTACCACTGGTACTTCTTGACGCAACTCGTAAGTACCACCCACAGACGCAACTTTCGCTGCACTGTTACCTTCGTTGAAAATAGTCGAGTTTTGAGAAATTGTACCATAGGCAGCATTCGTGATAATCCAACTATCGGGTTTGCCAAGTGTCCATGTCTCGAAACCTGAGTTTATCAATAGATTTTGACCTACTTCTGGCAATGTTTTTACAACCAATGAATCGCTTGCCAACGATTTATTGCCAGCAGCATCTCTAGCAATCAGTTTAAAAGCATAAGTCGTATTTGAGTTCAAACCTGAAACTGGATAAGTAACGCTGGCTGTGGAACCTACCCATTGATCATTGATATACAAGTCGTAGGCTATGACTCCCACATTATCTGTCGAAGCAATCCAAGAGAGATTAAGTGTTTTAGCTGTGATTTGAGTTGCCTTCAGCCCTGTTGGTTGAGATGGAGTTATTACATCAATAAAAGGTACATAACTCGATTTCCAACCTGTTACAGTGATGTTCGTTACTGAATCTTTAGGATATTCTGCAAAACGATTCTTACGCTCTGAACCCAGCGAATCTACTTCTGGATGGTCCCAATCGGTGCGGTTATAAAGACGGTATTCCATCGACATAACATCCTTGACAATAAAAGAAAAAGAGCCATCGCTATTTTTTACCCCTCGCTGAGCTTTGAGCATATCCCATCCAAAAAAGCTTCCTTGAATCCAGCAACTATCTGTGCCCAATGGCACATTTGCTCTGATTTTGATGGTACCTAACAAAGAGGTGTCGTATACCTTTAGAAAAGAACTTACTACATTATACGCTGAAGATTCTGTAGCTGGAAAAGTGAAATTTGTGGGATCTGTTTGTTGGTAATCCCAAGCTGGACCTGCCACAAACTTATACTGTAATTTGTTAGCATCAGCAGCCCATACAGTTTTGGTAAATATTGTTCCATCTGTATTCGAACTGAGCTTATTCATCTTGGTCGAATCGGTTGGCAAAGTCCAATTATTAAACGTACCAACGATATACACCTGTTTTACATTATTTGGAACAAGCACATTGATGGTGACGTATTTCGGTAGCGCTGATGCATTAGCCCACACCAGTGACCATTTCTGAACCACATCGTTTGCACTATATATCCGATCTAGTATCTCTGCTCCAGTTATGTCCTTTTCGACATACGCCCAATCGCCGCCTCCGCTCAAGTATTTGTAACGAAGAGTCGCTTCAGTAACAGTTTGATCGGTAAAGGATGCTTCTGGTACGGTAAGCTTGTAATGTGTGGCATCCACTTTTGTCATTTGGTTCAGGTTGTTGTTCCATCCATTGAAATTACCAACTACCCAACACGCATTTGTACCCGCAGGCACTGTCACACTGAACGTGATTGCCATTGCTGTCTGAGCCGTCGCTAACAGACTTGCAATAGCCCATACAAAATAGACTAATTTTTTCATGCTGTTTTATATTTAAATATTGAAATTGAAGAATAACGAGGATTAAAAATAAACGTAACAATTGGATAGTGTGAAAATAGACTAATGGATAACAAAATTAGAGATAATTATTGTAATAATCATGAAAATAAACAAATATAATCAAATACTTTTAGTTAAATATTTCACTTTATTTGTCGTTTGATAAAGGCAACAAAAGGATGGAGGTGTAATAAATATCATATTGCATTTTCAATATAGATTTAGTTGAAAATACATAATCAAATTGGGCGAGATATTATTGTATGGATATATTATACTGTTTGTTTCGATTCAGTCAATATTTGAGGGAAAAGTAGAATAGATGTAGCTCGACTAGATTTCACAAAACTTTCTGGGTTTAACAGTATTCGATATTTTCCTTCACGATAATATCTATTGGCATGTAGTTTATTTTGGAAGTTTCTCGATTGAAAAGTAAATTTTCGCATAATGCTTTTACGCCAAGGTACCCTTGTTCATCGGGTCGTTGCGCTATTAAATAATGGATTTCATCTCTTAAAAGGCACTCTTTGTTTCGTTGAAGGATATCGTATCCTATCACTTTTATATCCTGACGACCTATCTCTTTTAAATATTTAGTAACAATATAGGAGAGCGAATTGAAAATGACAACTCCTTTTGTTTCAGGATTGTCACTCAGATGTTGTTTTAGGATTTCAAGATTTTTATTGTGTTCTGTCGCATTTAGCCCAATCGTGAACGTTTTGCAGGTTGGATGGTGTGCATTCAAATAATCTAAAAATCCATTCTTTCGTTCTTTGGTTTGGTTCGATCCTAAATTACCATTTCGATAAGTTTGAAACAGAGCTATTTTGGCGTTGCTGTCTACTATCGACATCAGAAGTTTTGCTGCAATTGCTCCGCTGCGAAAGGAATCTTGACCATAATAGGCAAGGACATTGGTGTCGGCGATATAGGAGTCTAAAAAGACAAATGGAATTCCAGAGTCGTTTAGTTTTGCGGTAAAGGCAACGGACTCTTCTTTAAAAAATGGGGGGAATAGCACTCCATCAGGGCTAAGACTTAGTGTTGTCTCAAATGCTTTGCGACAACTGAATAGGTCGTATTGGTCGAAATATATGGTATTAATATATACATTGAGCATCGACATCTCTTCGTGCGCTTTATTAATCCCAGAAGCAACTCTTTCCCAATAATCTCCCGGATTGTATTTTGGAATAATGCAGATTAAATGAATTTTTTTCTTTTGCGCTAATGCCGACGCGTAGACATTTGGCTTGTAGTCCATTTGTGCAAGGGCATCTTCCACTTTTTTCTGACTTGACACAGATACGTTTCCCCGATTATGAAGCACTCGATCAACAGTTCCTTCAGAAAGTCCTGAAAGTAAGGCAATATCTTTTATACGTGTTTTTTCGGGAGCTTTTTTCATTGGGTTAGCTATAATCTGACAAAAACAATTAATTTCTGTGATTTCAATGCAAAAATAGGCAAAAATATTTGGTAATCAAAATATTTGGTGTAATTTTGTGGGCGTACACAGAAATTAATTGAGTTATTTAAACCGATTATAAATAATTGATTCTGAATAATTTAATTGTATTTTTCGATTTTCGATTGATTTTTAATTCTCGCTTGCTTTTTTATTAGATTGTGCATTGAGTTGAATAACAATAATTAATCTTGATTTATCTTATGAAACACTTCATTGGCAAGAATTTCCTCCTCGAGAGTGATACCGCAGAACAGTTATATCATCAGCACGCGGCGAAAATGCCCATTATTGATTATCATTGTCATCTCAACCCCGAACATATAGCAAACGACCGACGATTCGACAACTTAGGTCAGATTTGGCTCGAGGGAGACCACTACAAATGGCGTGCTATGCGTACCAATGGTGTAGATGAAAAGTTTATTACAGGAAAAGAGACCACTGATTGGCAAAAATATGAAAAATGGGTCGAAACAGTTCCTTATACGATGCGCAATCCATTGTATCATTGGACTCATTTGGAGTTGAAAACTGGCTTTGGAGTTCAAAAAATATTGAAACCAGAGACTGGTAAAGAGATTTTCGACAGTTGCACAGCCAAACTACGTACTCCTGAATTTTCTGCACGAGGATTGATGAAGCATTATCATGTGGAGGTTGTCTGCACTACCGACGATCCAATAGATTCACTTGAGCACCACATTGCACTGCAAAAAGAAGGTTTCAATATTAAAGTATTGCCTACGTGGCGTCCAGACAAAGCTATGGCAGTTGAAATTCCATCTGATTTTCGAACTTATGTTGAAAAACTGTCATCTGTTTCGGGTGTTACAATATCTCAATTTGCTGATCTGATTTCTGCACTTCAGGTTCGTCATGATTTCTTCGCCACCGTAGGCTGTAAACTCAGTGATCACGGTGTAGAAGAGTTTTATGCTGAAGAGTACACCCAAACTGAGATTGACGCCATATTCAATAAGGTATATGGCGGCAAAGAACTTTCGAAAGAAGAGATTTTGAAATTCAAATCGGCTATGATGTACGAATTTGCAGTGATGGATCACGCCAAAGGGTGGACACAACAATTGCACTACGGACCTATTCGTAACAATAGTACTCGCATGTTTAATAAATTAGGAGCTGATACTGGGTTTGACTCAATCGGTGATTTTAATGTTGCAAAATCGCTTTCCAGATTTTTAAACCGTCTCGATATCAACAATAAGTTGACTAAAACGATTATCTACAATATTAATCCGAAAGATAACGATATGATTGCTACCATGATAGGTAACTTTCAGGATGGAACTATTGCTGGAAAAATTCAATTTGGATCCGGATGGTGGTTTCTCGACCAAGAAGTTGGTATGCTAAATCAATTAAACAGTTTATCTGTCTTAGGATTGTTGAGCCGATTTGTCGGTATGCTTACGGATTCGCGCAGCTTCCTCTCTTATCCTCGTCATGAATATTTTAGACGAATTCTTTGTAACTTGATTGCTAAAGATGTGGAACGTGGTGCTTTACCAGCAAGTGAAATGGCATTCTTGGGTAAAATGGTAGAAGATATCAGTTACAACAATGCCAAAAACTATTTCCAATTTTGAAAGAACTAATTTAAACTAAAATACAAATGACAAATCTATTTTCTGTAAAAGACAAAGTGATCCTAATTACTGGTGGATCCGGTATTTTGGGCACATCTATGGTGCACCATTTTGCACAAGAAGGCGCTAAAGTTGTAGTTCTTGACCGAAATCCCGAAATTGGTGAAGCTTTGGTGGCAGATGTAAAAAGTAAAGGCTACGAGGCATTTCTGGTCATAAGTGATGTGCTGAATAAAGAAGTTCTCGAAGAGAATTACAAAACAATAATGGAGAAATATGGTCGTATCGATGTGTTAATTAATGGAGCTGGTGGCAATATGCCCGGAGCAACCATTGCACCCGATAAAACAATCTTCGATTTGGAGATAGATGCCTTTAAGAAAGTGGTCGATCTCAATCTTTTTGGAACAATTCTCCCTACAATGGTCTTCTCAAGAGCAATGGCAGAACAAAAAGAAGGAGTTATTATCAATATTTCTTCTGAATCGGCCATCAGACCTTTGACTCGCGTTTGTGGATACGGAACAGCAAAAGCTGCGGTAACGAATTTTACCAAATATATGGCTGGTGAATTAGCTTTGAAATTCGGATCTGGATTACGTGTCAATGCCATCGCACCAGGATTCTTCTTGACTGCACAAAACAAAGACCTTTTGACAAACCCTGATGGAACTTATACTACTCGTGCACAACAAATTCTTGCTCACACTCCTTTTGGTAGATTTGGTGAAGCTGATGAATTATTGGGTACATTGCAATGGTTGTCGAGCGATGCCTCTAAATTTGTAACAGGCACATTGACTGTTATTGATGGTGGTTTCGATGCATTTTCTATTTAAGAATAAATGATATTATCGGGATGTATTTCCTGTTGCTGAGGAGGTTGAATTAAGGTTAGTGGTTTATCCTGATGACCCTCCTCAGCATATTTTTGGAACTTATCGTTGAGAATTTTTTTATTATTTCCTGAAGTCAGTTTTCTGTTATCTTTAAATTAATCCTTAAAAGCATAAATATTATGAGCTTAAAACTTAAAGAAAATTTCTCTTATTCGCTTTTGGTTGCAACCAGTATGGGAGTTCGAATTACTCCGGTGAATGGTCAGCCCGTACATAGCAGTAGTTTATTTCAAATGCAAGCAACTAGTGCCGAAACTAATGTTGCAAGCGTTCCTTCATTTTTGGGTTTACCCGTCAAAGTATTAACAACTTTCGTTAAAGATAGTCCAATTGCGCAATTTATAAAGAGTGACTTAAGAAGTCGCTTTATGGATTTCGAAGGACCAGAAGTGGCACAAGCTGATCCTTGGGGATATCGTCACCAGTTCAATATTGCCGACAGTGGCTTTGGAACAAGAGGGCCGCGTGTATTGAATGACCGCGCCGGTGAGGTGGGTCGCACATTGAATGTGAAAGACTTTGACCTCGATCGTATTTTTGGAAAAGAAGGTGTTCAGATTCTGCATCTTTCTGGACTTATCGCTGCTTTATCACCAGAGACCAGTGAATTCTGTTTGCAATTAGCGCGATTTGCTAAAAAACACGGAACACGCATCTCTTTTGACTTGAATTATCGTGCCTCTTTCTGGAAAGGTCGTGATCAAGAATTACGTGCTATTTTTACTGAAATCGCTTCTGTTTCTGATATTTTGATTGGCAACGAAGAAGACTTCCAACTTTGTCTGGGCGTAGAAGGACCTGAAGCAGGAGGAAAAGGTATTAAGGCGCAAATCGATGGATTTAAAGGAATGATTGGTCGGGTGAAGGAAGCATTTCCAAATGCATCTGTTTTTGCGACGACATTGCGCGAAGTAGTAAGTGCAAACGAGCACCTTTGGGGAGCCATTATGCTTGCCGACGATGAGTGGCAAGTGATTGAACCTCGCAAAATCAACGTACTCGACCGCATTGGTGGTGGTGACGGATTTGTTGGCGGTATGCTTTATGCTATATTAAAAGGTTGGGATGCTGAGAAATGGCCTCAATTTGGCTGGGCTTCTGGAGCATTAGCAACTACATTCCTTACAGATTACGGACAACCAGCTGATGAAGATATGGTTTGGAGTATCTGGGGTGGAAATGCTAGAGTAAAAAGATAAATACAATTATCCATTTACCCATTTCAATTTACCATGTTTTGATTTTCAGTCAGAATAATGGAGAATTGTAAATTCTAAAATTGTAAATAATATGTTGTACTACGAAATAGGTTCCGAAAATCTCGAACTGAGTGCAGATGATCTCAAGAAAGGTCTGTACGCCGCATTAGAAAAATTGGGAGCAAAGCATAAAGTGCTCGCGATACCACCTGATTATACTCGACTACCAAGTCGCGCTGGTGAGTTGACAGAGTTCACTTGGCAATATTATGGTGATAAATTGACAGATGTTTTGCCGGCATTAGGCACACATACGCCGATGACTGGTCATCAGATTTCGCACATGTTTGGCTCGATGCCCGCTTCGCTCATTCGGGAGCACGATTGGCGCCACGATGTAGTGACTGTAGGAACTGTTCCTGCTGAATTCGTGAAAGAAGTGACTGGTGGTGCAGTTGAATTCCCTTGGCCTGCACAGGTCAATAAGCTATTGGTGGATGGAAACTTTGATTTGATTTTATCAATCGGTCAGGTTGTTCCTCACGAAGTAGTGGGTATGGCAAATTACAATAAAAACATTTTTGTTGGAACGGGTGGAGTAGAAGGTATCAACAAAAGTCATTTCGTAGGAGCAGCATACGGAATGGAGCGAATGATGGGACATGCCGACACGCCAGTGCGTCGAATATTCAACTACGCTTCTGATAATTTTACAAATCACCTGCCAATTGTCTATGTTCAAACAGTTGTTGGGTTAGACAAAACAGATGGTAAAATCAAAACACGTGGTCTCTATATTGGCGATGATTTCGAAGTGTTCGATAAAGCGGCTAAATTAGCGTTGAAAGTCAATTTTGAAATGCTCGACCGTCCACTTAAGAAAGTAGTAGTTTATCTCGACCCAACAGAGTTCAAAAGCACATGGTTAGGCAATAAATCGGTCTACAGAACCCGAATGGCTATTGATGATGCCGGTGAATTGATTGTGATTGCTCCTGCTCTGGTAGAGTTTGGCGAGGACAAAGAGATTGATCGTCTTATTCGTAAATACGGCTATTTTGGTACACCCAATACGTTGCAGTCGTGCGATGAAAATGAAGAGCTGCGAAATAATCTGAGTGCCGCGGCACATTTGATTCATGGATCATCCGAATCTCGTTTTAGTATTACATATTGTCCAGGGAAAGGAGAGGAAAACCTCACGCAGGCGGAAATTGAAAGCGTTGGCTTCAAGTATGCTGATATTGAGGAGGTAACCAGTAAATACAATCCCGAGAATTTACGAGATGGTTTCAATATCATGAATGATGGTGAAGAGATTTTTTATATTTCGAATCCGGCATTGGGACTTTGGGCATTCAAAGATAGATTTAATTATTAGTTTTGTAAATCATTATCACTAAATTCTGAAATGATTTATTAAATCAGTATGAAAATTATTATTGACGATAAAATTCCCTACATTCGAGGAGCATTCGAGCAAGTAGCTGAGGTCGTGTATTTGGCAGGTTCAAAGACGACTACCGATATAGCGAAAGATGCATTTGCTCTTGTGAC
>JBAXGL010000069.1:0-11026 GCA_037139375.1 Bacteroidales bacterium
TCAGTCTTGAACGTCGTAATTCTACCAGAGAGGGAGATGTTGTTGGCGTCGAGTCGCACAATGTCAGATTCAGGCTGTATTGAAGCACCTATTTCACTCAACGTGTCAGAACAAGAAAAAAGGGCTGTTGCGCCCAAAAAAAGCAATAGATATTTAAAATTCATCTTTTGAATCGGGTTTTTGAAAATCAAAAGCCAAATGTAATGATTAAATTGAATGTGGCAGCCGAGCGCGTGCAATATTTTTATTTATTAGCATTTTCCCACACGATGTCATAAAATTCATTATACGCATCGATGTATTGGTCGGGTTGTTGGAAGTCTAAATAAGGAATGCCAGCACTTTGGGCAGAAGCTTTCACCTCTTCGTTTATGCTATCACTTCCCTGAATAATTCCATCGGAATAGTTGAGCGCAAATTGAGATAACTCTGTGAAGTTGAGTTCTTTGTCGGCAATCGAAGAAATATCTTCATCATTGATGCCGTCGAAACGCAACATTTCACTGAATCCTTTGCGAAATTTTCCTTTGAAATCGTTGTCGTAGAGCGACATCACAACTTTTGAATTTTTGAAGAAAGGGTCATCAGCATATAATTTCTTGATGTAAAGCGGAGCTAATGCTGTAATCCAACCGTGACAATGAATAATATCTGGTGCCCAACGTAGTTTTTTTACGGTTTCGAGTACCCCTCGAGCAAAGAAAATACACCTCTCATCGTTATCGTCATACTCTGTCCCGTTTTCATCTGAGACTAATCCTTTGCGTTGAAAGTAATCGTCGTTGTCGATAAAATAGACCTGCATACGTGCCGACTGAATGGATGCAACCTTGATGATTAAAGGGTGATCGGTGTCATCAATAATCATATTCATTCCAGAAAGTCGAATCACTTCGTGAAGTTGATTTCTACGCTCATTGATGCAGCCAAATTTGGGCATAAATGTGCGTATTTCTCTTCCTCTATCTTGAATTCCTTGTGGCAATTGTCTGCAGATGGTTGCAATTTCCGATTCTGGTAGGTAAGGGGTGACTTCCTGTGAGATAAATAAAACTTTGGTAGCTTTCATTCTTTAACTTAAAACTAAAACCGATTTGGAATGCAAAGATAATAAAATTTATTTGTTTTTCAGTCAATTAAGTTAATAAACTATTCTGATAATGAACAATATCGCTTTGAAATGATTCAATGTCAGTACAATAATTATGTCATTTTATTCAGAATACAAAGTTGCGATATGGAGGAAAATGGATGTCATTAATGAGATTATAAAATTGGTTACTTTGGATTAGAATCGAAATTCTTTGATAGTAAGATAATTATTATTAATTTTGCACCGCTTTTATCATAGCATACAGTGCGATGGGAAATGAAGGAGCAGAATTATCCTAATTTTGAGTAACACAAAAATTATCAAAAATGAAAACATTTCAATTATCAGGAGTAGGTAGAGCAGACCTCGGAAAAAAAGCTGCTAAAGCAATCCGTCACGAAGACGCAATTCCAGCAGTATTGTATGGTGGCGAAGATGTAGTTCACTTCACTGTGACACAAGATGCAGTACGTCATTTAATCTACACGCCAGAAATTTATGTTGTTGACGTAACTGTTGATGGCAAAGTATACAAAGCAATATTAAAAGATTTGCAATTTCACCCAGTTTCTGACCGTTTGCTGCATATCGACTTTTTACAAGTTTTCGAAGCAAAACCAATCGTAATCGAAGTACCAGTTGTGCTCGAAGGTTTGGCCGAAGGTGTGAAACAAGGGGGTAAATTGAGTCTTGAAATTCGCAAATTACGTGTAAAAGCTCTTTATAACAATGTTCCAGAAAAATTAGTTGTAAACGTAGCTCCACTTGGATTGGGTAAAACTATTCAGGTTGGCGAATTGGCATTTGATAATTTGGAATTGATGAATGCTAAAAACGCTGTTGTTTGCGCAGTTAAGTTGACAAGAGCTGCTCGTGGAGCAAAAGCTGCTGCAGCAGGCAAAAAATAATTGACAGATACAAGTTACGAGTAAATAACTTTTTTCGTGAAGTATTTAATTGTAGGTTTGGGAAATATCGGACGAGAGTACGAAAAGACCCGACACAACATAGGATTCAGAGTATTGGACGCTTTAGCTAAAGCGTCCAATCTTGTTTTTGTCGATGGCCGATATGGTGCATTGTGCGAAACAAAAATTAAAGGTCGCACGCTCGTGTTGCTCAAACCATCTACTTTTATGAATTTGAGCGGAAATGCCGTTCGATATTGGATGCAGCGCGAAAATATACCCCTCGAAAATGTATTTGTGATTGTTGACGACATTGCTTTGCCGTTTGGCACCTTGCGTGTGAAACCGCGTGGAAGTGATGCTGGTCATAATGGACTGAAGCATATTCAGCAAATTATTGGCACAGATGTCTATTCCCGATTACGCTTTGGTGTGGGAAGCGATTTTCCGAGAGGAGGTCAGATTGAGTACGTTTTAGGTGAATTTTCGCCTGAAGAAGAGGCTACATTGAACGAAAAACTCGAACGTTCGATCGAAATAGTGAAAAATTTTTGCCTCGCAGGCATTCAGCATACGATGAATCAATTCAACAACAAGTGATATGAACGAAGTTCGCATAGACAAATGGATGTGGGCAACGCGCATTTTCAAGACGCGCACCATCGCAGTCGAAGCTTGTAAAAAAGGTCGTGTGATGATCAACAATGTGACGGTGAAGCCTTCGCGAATGATAAAGAAAAACGATGTGTTGCAGGTTCGAAAACCGCCAATTGTCTATTCGTTCAAAGTGTTGGACTTGACCGACAAGCGGATGGGCGCAAGGTTGGTGGAGAATTTTCTGCAAAATGTGACGACAGCCGATCAGCTCGAGATTCTCGAATTGCAGAAAATCGAAGGTTTTGTGAATCGTGCAAGGGGGACAGGTCGTCCTACCAAAAAAGATAGACGAGATCTCGAAGGCTTTACCGATCTTGATTTGTCGGACGATTTCGACTTCGATTTCGACTTCGTAGAGTAGTCAATTTGACTAAATATTGAGGGGCGTATTCATCAATATTTCTTGCAATTTTTATATAGAATTATTGGATATTATTATCTAAATTTGCATCACATTTTATAGATTATTATAAAGTCTATTATTGATTGTAATCTGCATATAATCTGATGATTAGTTTAAATCGTATGGTTGAAAAATTAGATAAACAAACAGCTCTTGATTTGCGTTATTTGCGAATGGCGAAGATTTGGGCAGAAAATTCGTATTGCAATCGCCGTCAAGTTGGAGCATTGGTGGTAAAAAATAAAATGATTATTTCAGATGGCTACAATGGCACTCCGTCAGGATTCGAGAATAATTGCGAAGATGAAACTGGTGTTACACTCCCATTTGTACTACATGCCGAAGCCAATGCAATTACTAAGTTGGCAAGCTCGCACAATAGTAGCAAAGGTGCAACACTTTATGTAACCACGGCTCCGTGCATTGAATGTTCTAAATTAATCATTCAGTCGGGCATCGAACGTGTAGTATTTACCGACAAATATAGAATAGAAGATGGTCTGATTCTTCTTCAAAAATCAGGAATTGAGGTAGTAAATTTGAAGTTGTCTGAATAAGAAATTGTGAGAAAATGAATTCGAATAAACGTACTATTTTATATATATCGCTCACACTCATTGTGGGACTTTTTCTAGGAGCCTATTTTTCTAACGCGTTATTAAGAAGATTACCAGCGCTCAATAATAATAAATTTGGTGCCATTCTGAATTTGATTTCTGCCAAATACGTTGATTCCATATCGGTTGATAATCTCACCGAAAAAGCAATACCTTTAGTTGTTGCTGGCCTTGATCCACACTCTGTTTACATTCCAGCATCCGATTTGCAGACCGTGAATGAAGATTTAGAAGGTCGTTTTAGCGGAATCGGTGTACAGTTCAACATTACTCGAGATACCGTCACTGTGGTAAGTGTCATCACTGGTGGACCATCAGAAAAGGTGGGTTTGATGCCTGGTGACCGTATTGTGAAAATTAATGACTCCATTTTTGTCGGTAAAAAAGTGACTAACGAACGAGTGATGAAAAAACTCCGAGGAAAAGAAGGTTCTTTTGTGAAATTGGGGATTAAACGGAGCACTTCGCGCGAATTATTGAGTTTCAAAATCGAACGAGGAGAAATTCCTGTGAACAGTGTGGATGTTGCCTATCGTGTAGAGGCTAACATTGGCTACATCAAAATCAGCAAATTTGGTGAAACTACTTACGATGAATTTGTTTCGGCTTTGGCGAAATTACAAAGCTTAAAATGCACCAGTTTTATCATCGACTTGCGCGGAAATCCTGGCGGGTTCTACAATATAGCTGTGCAAATGGTGAATGAATTTCTTCCAGAAGGTCGATTAATTGTATATACTCATGGAAAAATAATGCCTCGCGAAGATCAACTTTCTGATGGATCGGGTTCGATGCAAAACAACCAAATCGCAGTTTTGATTGATGAGTTTTCTGCTTCATCGAGTGAGATATTTGCTGGTGCAATTCAAGATAATGACCGTGGTTTGGTGATTGGTCGCCGCTCTTATGGTAAAGGCTTGGTTCAGCAGCAATATCCATTGGCAGACGGTTCAGCGTTGCGTTTGACCATCGCAAGATACTATACCCCATCGGGCAGATGTATTCAAAAGGAATATCAATTGGGTGGCAATGAAGAGTACGAACAAGATATTGTAAAACGATACTTACACGGTGAATTCGATTCAAAGGATAGTGTGAAGCTGAACAAGAAAAAAGTGTTCAAAACAATCACAGGTCGAAAGGTTTATGCTGGCGGAGGCATTATGCCTGATTATTTTGTGCCACGCGACAAAACAGGATTGAATTCATATTACAATAGCTTAATTGATAACGGTGTTATCTATCAGTTTTGCTTCGAATATGCCGATAAGAATCGCACGACATTGTCTGCGTATAAGAATTACAAACAGTTGGTCGAATACTTGAAAACGCAAGATATTGTTGGCGAATTGACGGACTATGCACACGAAAAAGGGGTTAGACGACGTCCAATATATATTGAGATGTCTCGCCATCTGATTGAACTTCAGGCGCATGCCTTTATCGCACGGAATTTATTGGGAGAAGATGCATTTTATCCAATCTTCTTGCAAGACGATGCGACATTACGAAAAGCAGTGGAGGTGTTGCAAAACCGCGAATCGCAAAAATTAGCTGCTAAAGCACAATCTGTAGCTCAGACACGATAAAATCGACCGATTGGTCAAACGAGTCAGTGGGGATCTCTTCGAAAAGTTGAAAATCGAAGCAGATTCCCACTTTTTTTGCTCTCAAGAGAGGCAATAGCTTGTCGTAGAATCCTTTGCCATAGCCCATTCGATTGCGATTTTTGTCGAAAGCAACGCCAGGCACCAGCACTAAGTCAATCACCGATAAGTCATCCACTATATCACCATTGGGTTCAAATACCCCAAATGCACCTTTCGAAAGTGAAGATTTACCGTTGTATCGTTTAATTTTGAGTTGGTCTCCAACTACGACGGGCAGGTATATGGCTTTTGTTCGTGCCCAAGTGTCGATTGCATCAGCCGTTTCCACTTCGAACGGTAGGGAGTAGTAAGCTAATATAGAAGAAGCTGATTTAAAATCATCTGTAGATTCTAAAGATTGTATAATTTCTACAGAAAGTGAGTGAAGAGTTTCGCAGCCAATTTCTCGTTTTTTTTGAGCAACGGATTGCCTAAACTTTCTCTTTCTGTCAGATAGTTGATCAGTGCTCTTCATAGCTGTTGATGGCAGAGCGCCACTCGTCGGAGATCACTTTCGATTGTTTCAGTTCAGGATGATAGCCCACCATCACGGTGTAACAGATGCTTTTCACCTCTTTTGTTTCTATATTCACCAAATGTTGCAGCATTTTGAGGCTTTTGTTGCCGATATTGGTCACTTTCGTGAAAACCTCCAACTTTTCGTGCATATAGGTTGGTGCAAAGAAGTCGATGTTGACGTTTGCCACTACAATGTCGATTTTCGTCCAATCGATAATTTCTTTATTGACAGTCTGGAAATAGTCAGATTTACCTAAATCGAAATAAGTTAAATAGATCGCATTGTTGACATGCCCCAGTGAGTCGATGTCGTTGAACCGTAGTTGTATGGGAATACGATGTTTAGAATTTTCCATTCTCTTTTTGTTTGATTGATTTATCTGAATACAATGTCTGTAATCACCTCTTTGCCCACAAATTCATTCAATCTGGATACAATTCTTTCGCGATTCATCTGCAATTCTTGACGTAATACAGACGAACTGAGTTGCACATACAACACCTTGTTTTTTATAAAGATAGAGGAGGTGTAACTTGCAACAGCTTTACCCAAAACGTTGCTCCACGCATTTAGCAGATGAGTTTCGTCGAAACGTCGATCCAGTCGGTTCTCTTTCAGGAACTGATGGATGGCTTCTCCGATGGATTGTGCGTTTTTGTGCTGCATAGGTTGTTTTGAATGCTATAGTTGCGTGAAATTACCATTTTCCACCTGATAAAGATGGTAGTTTTGATGAGCCTCGGCGATTATCTCGTCAAGGTATTTGCGGTTAGTGTCTGTTATAAAGATTTGCCCAAATGTTTCGCCCGATACCAAACGAATAATTTTCTCCACTCGCAACGCATCAATTTTATCGAAAATATCGTCGAGCAATAGGATAGGAGTGGTGTTGCTGGCACGTTTCAGAAACATAAATTGCGAAAGCTTCAAGGCTATGAGGTAGGTCTTGTTTTGCCCTTGAGATCCCACGCGTTTGAGTGGATAGTCGCCCAACTGCATCTCGAGGTCATCTTTGTGAATGCCTTTTGTGGTGTAGCCCAATATTCTGTCTTTGGCGCGTGAAAGTCGGAGCTGTTCTGTCAAATTCCCCTCTTTCAGATGCGAATCGTATAACAGTGTCACTTGCTCGTTGCCATCGCAAATAAAGTTGTAATACTCTTGAAAAATAGGCGTGAAATCAGTAATAAACTGACATCTTTTGGCGTAAATATAGTCTGCAGAATGATTCATTTGCTCTTCCAGAATCTCCATCAACGAAATTTCACGTTCTGAAGAGTCGTTTTTGAGCATCGCATTCCGTTGGAAAAGTGCTTTGTTGTAACGAATTAGCGCGTCGAGATACAATTTGTCGGATTGCGAAATCACCTGATCGATAAATTTGCGACGCTCTTCGCTTCCGCCCAATATCAGCGTCGAATCTTCGGGCGAAATCATCACCAAAGGCAATAGTCCAATGTGATCCGAAAGGCGTTCATACTCCTTCTTGTTGCGCTTGAATTGCTTCTTTTGCTTACGCTTCATACCACAATAGACCTCTTCTTCCTTCTCTGACAGGTTGTAAAATCCCTGAATCATAAAAAATTCTTGGTCGTGACTTATGTTTTGATTGTCGATGGTATTGCAGAAACTTTTGCAAAAAGAGAGGTAATAAATGGCATCGAGTATATTTGTTTTGCCCATTCCATTATTCCCCAAAAAACAGTTTATTTTGGTCGAAAATATAAAATCGGCTTGTCCAATATTCTTATAATTTACAATCGAAATTTGTTTCAAAAACATAGTCTTAGCAGCTTACAGCGAAGCATCTTTTGTTGGTGCCTCTCGCAAAGTTACAATTTTTCTGTACAATCTTCGATAAACATCTCTATTTTGCCTTCTGTTTTTGAAAAAGTGTAACAGAAATTTCATTTATATCTATAAAAAAACTACTTTTGCCTTCCAAACAAAAAATATTATCCGACTAAATTTTAAACCGATATGTCTGAAAAAACAAGCAAAACAAGTAGCACTGATTTGGAAAACGTACAAGAAGTTCTATCCAGATCCGAACAATTCATTGAAAAATACCAAAAACAAATCTTTATCGGCTTGGCAGTTGTCGTGATTGCAGTGTCTGGAGGAATGGCATTCAAATATGCTTACCTAAACCCTAAAGAACAAAAAGCGGAAGCAGCTTTGTTTAAAGGTGAAATGTATTTTCAACAAGATTCTTTCAGATTGGCACTCAATGGCAATGGAGTTGACTACATCGGTTTCGAAGGTGTAATTGATGATTACGACATCACCAAAACTGCAAATGTTGCAAAATTCTATGCAGGAATCTGTTATAAAAATCTGGGCAACTACGAAAAAGCCATCAATTATCTAAAAGATTTTAGCTCGGATGACAAAATGTTAAAACCGGCCGCAATCACAGCTATTGGCGATTGTCAGGTAGAATTAGGGAATATAGAAGATGCTGCTGCATCATTTGTAAAAGCGGCTAAAGTGGCAAACAACGATTTGCTCTCACCTATCAACTTGAAAAAAGCGGGTTTGGCGTATGAAAACTTGAAGAAATTCGACAAAGCAATCGAAGTTTATACTACCATCAAAGAGAAATATTTTAACTCTCCAGAAGCTGCAGATATCGATAAATACATCGAGCGAGCAAAATTGAACAACTAATAATGGCTACAGCTTATCAGAATCTTTCTGTTTACAATGCTGACTTAGTACCTAATGCATCTGCGATGCGTTTTGGAATTGTTGTGGCAGAATGGAATCCCAATATCACAGAACCTTTGCTCGAAGGAGCGGTCAACACGCTTGTGCGACACGGTGCGAAAGAATCAAATATCGTAGTTACTCGTGTGCCTGGCACATTCGAACTCACATTTGGTGCACGCGAAATGGCCGAAAATACAGAAGTTGATGCTGTTATCGTTTTGGGTTGTGTGGTGCGAGGCGATACTCCTCATTTCGACTATGTTTGTCAGGGGGTAACTATCGGTATCACTAAACTTAATCTTCTCTATGGTATTCCGTTTATATTCGGTGTTTTAACTACCGATAACATGCAACAATCACTTGACAGAGCTGGCGGAATACACGGTAACAAGGGCGATGAAGCCGCCATTACTGCAATAAAAATGGTGAATTTCTCTTGCGCTTTTAAATAAAAAAAGTTACCTTTGCATCGCATTAAAAAAAGGGCGATTACCAGAGTGGCCAAATGGGGCAGACTGTAAATCTGCTGGTAGTACCTTCGGTGGTTCGAATCCATCATCGCCCACTTTATTTATTGTTTTCGAACGGTGAATAAATATTGCGGGAGTAGCTCAGTTGATAGAGCATTAGCCTTCCAAGCTGAGGGTCGAGGGTTTGAGTCCCTTCTCCCGCTCAAAATGAGAAAGCACCTCCCAAGGAGGTGCTTTCTTTATATTCGGATGTTCCTCTGGCTTACTCATCTTCTATATCATCCACTGGTTTACCCTGATTGAGCCAGTCGAGAATTCCACCTCCCAATTCGTACACTTCTAAGCCAATAGCAAGCATTTCTTTAGCTGCGACCTTGCTTCTTACCCCACTGCGACAGTAGATCGCCACTGGTTTGGTTTTGTCTAAATCTGCAATCTGCTCTGTAAAGAATCCAGATGGGTCGGTCACATTCATATTCACTGCACCCGCAATGTGTCCGTTGATGTACTCTTCGGTGGTTCTTACGTCCACCAACTGCATTATGGGTTGCAGTATCAGTTGCTCAAATTCGTTTGCAGAAACCGATATAAAGTTCGTGTTGCTCATACGTCAATTTGTTTTTGGTTTTATATTCATAATTTATAACAAAAAAGTGCTGAAATGGTTTAAGTGCCTTTTTTGTTGTTGTTGCATTGAAGGATGTCAGGTCTGCAAAGATTGGTGTTTGGGGTTCTATCTCGATTACTAACAACGAAGTAAAGGTAATAAATCCCGATTTTGCAATCGCGAGCTAATACGTTTTTTGAAAACTATCGGATAGATCGCATCGGGTTAAAATCTTATCTGACGTTCCTCAAAATTTCGATTTGCCACTCCTAAAAAATATCACTACTTTTGCATACAAATAAAAAACTGATATTTTTTGTATGGAAACAGTAGTCAGCGGAATTCGTTCCACAGGAAATCTTCATTTAGGAAACTACTATGGGGCGTTACGCAACTTTATAAAGATGCAGCACGAGAATAATTGCTATTTCTTCATTGCTGATTATCATTCCCTTACCACGCATCCCGATCCAACACTTTTGCACCAAAATGTCCGTCAGGTATTGTCTGAATATCTTGCAGCGGGTCTCGATCCAGAGGTTTCAACTATATTTGTACAGAGCGATGTGCCCGAAGTAACGGAGCTTTACCTGCTGCTCAATATGCACGCTTACGTAGGAGAACTAGAAAAAACAACTTCATTTAAAGATAAAATTCGTCAACAAAAGAATAATGTAAATGCCGGTCTGTTGACTTACCCAACGCTGATGGCAGCCGATATATTACTTCACAAAGCAAACAAAGTGCCAGTGGGGAAAGATCAGGAGCAACACTTGGAGATGACACGAAATTTTGCTAAACGTTTCAACTCGTTGTATCATGTAGACTATTTTCCAGAGCCAGCAGCGTATAACTTTGGTTCGGAGTTGGTGAAAATACCTGGTCTTGATGGCAGTGGCAAGATGGGCAAATCGGAAGGCAACGGCCTTTTCTTGTATGATGAACCATCAGTTATTCGTAAGAAAGTGATGAAAGCTGTCACCGATCAGGGACCAACCGAGCTTAATAGCCTGAAACCTGAGGCGGTGGCAAACCTATTCACTATTATGAAAGTGGTTTCGTCGCCCGATACAGTGGCATATTTCGAAGAAAAATTCAATAACTGCGAAATTCGCTATGGTGATATGAAGAAGCAATTGGCTGAAGATATTATTCTGGTGACAGAACCCATCCGCGAGCGGATACTCGATATTCAGAACAATGCCGACTATCTGCGTAAGGTGGTAAACATGGGTGCTGAGAAAGCTCGCGCCAGTGCTTCCAAAACCGTAGCCGAGGTGCGCGAGATTATGGGATTCAAGAAATTCTAAAAAGCGTTATATCATTGATATTCAGCTCATAATGTCCCAAGAAATCGAACGAAAATTCAGGGTCACATCTACTGCCTACCGAA
>JBAXGL010000070.1:0-10935 GCA_037139375.1 Bacteroidales bacterium
AAATTCTGATCAAGAAATCTCACAAACCTTTCATAAAGGTGAGTTCGTGAATTACCACCTTTTAAAAAATGATTTCGGTTAGTGTAAATTTGCATATCAAATTGCTTTCCCGCCTGAACGAGCTGTTCTGCATATTCGGCTGTGTTCTGATAATGCACATTATCATCAGCCGTTCCTTGCACTAAAAGTAGATTACCTTGCAATTGTGAAGTATAATGTCCGGCAGATGATAATTCGTAACCCTCGGCATTTTCATTAGGTGTTTTCATATACCTTTCGGTGTAAACAGTATCATAGAAACGCCAATCTGTGACAGGTGCAACGGCTATTCCTGCTTTGAATATACCTTTACCCAAAGACATTGACATCAAAACATTATATCCACCATAGCTCCATCCCCAAATTGCAATTTTCGTTAAATCGATGTATGGAAGTGTCGACATATACTGCGCAGTAGCAATCTGGTCTTCAGCCTCCATCAATCCCAATTTAGTATAAGTCTGCTTCGCAAAATGCTCGCCTCGTCCTCCAGTGCCTCGACCATCAACACAAACAACAATATAACCTTGTTGAACCAAATACTGTTCCCAATCAATTTTGTATTCGTTTTTAACTTGTTGTGAAGCAGGACCACTATATTGTAACATAACCAAAGGGTATCTCTTTTGGGATTCAAAACCAAGAGGCTTCAGCATCCAACCATTGAGAGAAACGTATTTGTCAGTCTTAAATGAAAAGAATTCCTTCTGCTGAAAATGATTAGCTAAAGCTTTCTTTTTTAAATCAATATTTGACTCCAAGACAGTCAACACTCTGCCTTGATGATCTCTGATATCCGTTATAAGTGGTGTTTTTTGATTCGAAAAGCGATTTAGTAAATATCGGAAATTGCTACTCAATTCCCCATGACTAGTGCCATCTGCTGGCGTTAAACAGATTTTATGCCCTTTTCCATCGAGAGAATAGACTGCATTTTGCAAGTGGTTTCCTTCATTAGATTCATAATAATAAACACCATCGGTTGGATTATACCCCAAGAAATTAGTCATTTCCCAATTCCCTTTGGTTATTTGTCGGCGAAGGACACCTATTGGCGAATAGTCATACAAATGTCTGAATCCATCTCGTTCACTGACAAATACAATTTGATCCGGGAAAAAGCTGATTTCGTCAAAAATATGACTATCAATATACGTTTCGCTCTCCTCGCGAATCAAAATTCGTGAAAAACCCGAAGCAGGACTAACACTATATATTGTGAATCTATTTTGTTGACGATTAAGTGTGAAAACTGCCAATTTATCGGGCTGTGCAGTGAATCTAATCCGTGGGATGTATTCAATATCAGGATCGCGCAACTCCATGGGTTTAATAACTTTATTCGAAATATTGAAAGTTAATACACTCACTTTAGAATTTGGCTGCCCAGCTTTCGGATATTTGACTTTTTCGACACCAGGATAAGCTGCAAAATTGTCGTAAGAAGGATTTAGACCTTTATAAACTGGAAAAGAGTATTCAGGTACTTTTGTTTGATCGAAACGTAGATAAGCTATATAATTGTTGTCCGGTGACCATTCGAAAGCGCGATTAAAACTGAATTCTTCTTCATATACCCAATCAGGTACACCGTAAGAGATTTTATTAGGTTCACCGTCTTTCGTGATTTGCGATTCAGTACCATAATCCAATTTTACAAGAAATAGATTGGCATTGCGAACAAAACAGATCATCCGGCCATTTGGAGAAAATGCAGCCGCTTGCTCCTTTCCTCCCGCTGAAAGTGGATAAACAATATTTCGTTTGACTTCATAAACAGAGTAATCTGCTTTGAATGAATGTCGATACATTTGTTCTTTGTTGGTGTAAATAAGTATTTTAGATTCATCTGAAGAGAATTCATATCCGTCCAATTTCTTAAAATTACAATCGCGAGCTTTTCTGACAGAAAAAACAGTATCGACTACCCTGCCTGACTTATAAGCACAACGCAAAATAGCACTACTATCATCACTCAATTTGGTGAAATATTCGCCATCCACCATGGAGCGAATTTCGCCTACACCTTTCGATTGAAATTCTCCTTCAACAATCTTTTTCAACAACTCGTTATTACCTTTTTGTGCAAATTGAGAAGTTGCGCAAATCAAGAATAAAGCAAATAGGATTACATAATTTTTCATCTAAATCATTATACTTTTGAAACGTTTTCTTCATTCGTTTTTCATTCGGATGAAATTTTGTGCAAAATTAGTAATTAAAAGGGTGTATGATTCTATATCTCAACAGGTTTACATAATTTAACTGCCCTAAACCTAAAAATAGCGTACTTTTGCCTTCACTTTAAGATTTTTGAAAGAAACAACCAGACTCTAAAATGAATAAAATCAAAAGATATAACGAGTTCACCGATTTTCTAAAGCTTTATTTTCCTTTTAAAACACAAAAAATATCAGTCAACGCAGGATTTACCTGCCCAAATCGCAATGGAAAGAAAGCTAATGGTGGATGCACCTATTGCAACAATCACACATTTAGTCCTGAATATACTCATAAGATAAAAACGGTTACTCAGCAACTGTCTGAAGGCGTGGATTTTTTCTCTAAGAAATACCCCGAAATGCACTACCTCGCCTATTTTCAATCATATACCAATACATATGGCGATGTTGAACATTTGCGCAATCTTTATGAAGAAGCTCTTCGTGTGGAAAAAGTGGTTGGCTTAGTCATTAGCACTCGCCCCGATTGTCTCGATAACGATGTACTGGATTTATTGGAAGAAATTTCTAAAAAAACATTTCTTCTGCTCGAATTTGGGGTAGAAAGCACTATTGATGCTTCACTAAACTATATCAACCGTGCACACACTTATGCGGAGTCGATTGATGCAATTACCAGAAGTACAGCTCGTGGAATTCATGTAGGTGCTCACCTCATATTGGGTCTGCCAGGTGAAAGTCGTGAACAAATATTGAATCATGCCGTTGAAATTTCAAAATTACCTTTGAGAACGGTGAAAATGCACCAACTGCAACTTCACAAAAACACCAAGATGCTTCAGCAATACAAAGAGCAACCAGAGATGTTTCATTTCTTTGAATTAGAAGAGTACATTGAATTGGCGATTGATTTTGCTGAACGATTGAATCCGAGTTTCTTTATCGAACGTTTTGTTTCTCAAGCGCCTAAAGACCTACTTATATTACCAAAATGGGGAACCAAAAACGCAGATTTCATTCACAAACTCAACAAACGAATGGATGAACGCAATACTCAACAAGGTAATCTGTTCAAATTATGACAGAAAAATCGAAAGGACATATTGCGATGCTATGTTCAAGCATCATTTTTGCACTCAATGTACCCATCACTAAAAGTTTGATTCCTTATTGGATTAGTCCATTGGGTGTGACTTCTTTGCGGTTGAGCTTTGCTGCAATAATGTTTTGGATTGCCTCTCTTTTTGTACAATCAGAGAAAATTGAACGCAAAGACTTCAAAACTTTTTTCTGGGGCAGTTTTTTTGGAATGGGTTTCAATCAGGTTCTTTTTATCTTAGGTCTTTCACTTACTTCACCTATCGATGCTACTATTATCGCTACCCTTTCGCCCATGATGGTGATGTTGATCTCTGCTGCTGTTCTGAAAGAGCCTATTACTGTTAAGAAAGCATTGGGCGTGATTATCGGTGCGTCAGGAGCAATACTTATTGTTTTAGCAGAAGCGGCTAAACAAGATACGATTCATGAAAGTTCTTGGTTAGGTAACATCTTAATCCTCTGCAGTGCAACTTCTTACGCAACATATTTGGTGGTGACCCGTCCTATTTCACAAAAATATAAGCCGGTCACGCTACTCAAATGGATGTTTCTATTTTCGATGATAATGGTACTGCCATTCACATATTCAGAACTTGCAAATGCAAAAATATTGCAGACTTTCGATTTAAATATATCGTGGCGATTGGTGTATATGTTGTTGATGGGAACTTTTGTTGCATATTTCCTTATACCAGTGGCATTGAAACGATTAAGACCAACCACAGTCGGCTCCTACAACTATCTTCAACCGCTGGTGGCATCTTTGGCAGCAATCGTAGTAGGACAAGATGTATTGACTTGGGAAAAGCCAGCAGCTGCTGTTCTAGTGTTTTCCGGAGTATATTTGGTGACAACAAGTAAATCTCGCGCAGATGTTGAGAGAGAAAAAGCTCAAATTAACGCATAATCAAAATAGTTAATTTAACAATTAACAGTTAAATAAGCGCTTTTAGATACCCAATTCTTTACGAGTTATAAATTGCACTAAATAACGTTGGAATATTTGGCGGAATGTATTAATGCCATTACATTTGCAATGTGTTTTTCATAGTATTAGATTTAAGGTTAATAAAGGGTTGAGGTTGTCGTGATGACAACCTTTTCTTTTTTCTACAAATTGCTTATCCTCGCATTTTCAATTAACATTTAGATTCCTGTTATTCTACCAATTAACATTCAAATTTTATCGGATCTCAATTTATGATGAGATTGAAATTTCGTTATGCTGTCAAACTAGATTTCAAATTCCATATTTATTCGTTTTTAAAGCCTCGAATCGATGAAAATTGCGTCTATAATTCTGGTATATCATTAGAAAATAATGCTAATTTTGAAAAATAATTTTCATAGAAAAACACAACTATTCGTTTTCATCGGAATAAGACTACAGATGACGCAAAGAATTCTAAACATAGTTCTACTTTTCACATCACTATTATTTATTTTAGGATGCAATAAATCTAGGTTATTGGATAAAAAGGAGTCTGAATGGCTCAAAAAGCATCCTCATTTAGTCGTTGGTATTTCACCAAATGCGCCGCCATATCAGTTTGTAGATCAAAATGGAGAGATAAATGGTATTTTTATCGATTTCTTATCAATTATTGAAGATCGTTTAAATTACAAATTTCAAAAAGTCTATCAATCAGATTTTTCTCTCTTATTGGCAAAAGTAAAAGAGGGCTCTGTGGATATAATTCTCGAAGTGCAGAAAACGAATGAGCGAGAAAAATTCCTCAATTTCACACCTTATTTACTTTCACATCCTCACATTATAGTTTCACGGAAAAATGATCAAAAAATAGAGTCAATAAAAGATTTATTTGATAAAAATGTTTCGGTTGTCAACAAATATGCAGTTCACGAATATATAGAGAAAACCTATCCAAAAATTAAGCTTATTCCGCTTGCCGATGATGTATCTTGTCTAAGATCGGTTGCAACAAACCAATCTGACGCGTTTATTTGTCAACAAGCTGTTGCCACTTACTTTATCGAAAAAGAAGGTATCAGTAATTTGAAAATTTCAGGAGAAATCGATTATAAAAATGAGTTAGCTATTGCCAGTAGAAAAGACCTCGACACATTAAATATCATTTTAACCAAAGCTGTTAACTCCATTAATGAAAGCGAAAAACACACCATTTATAGCAGTTGGCTGGTATCCACCGTCACTCCTTTTTATTTAGAAGCCAAATTTTGGCTAATCATTGTATTAGTTGTTTTTACAATCTTGCTATTTGTTCTTTTCTTCTATTTCACACTTCAAAAAATCGTAAAGTCTAAAACCGCTGAATTACTTGTTTCCAAAGAGAAAGCAGAAGTAAGCGAGAAAGCCTATAAAGATGTTGTTGAAACCACGAGTGACCTCATTACTGTTGTCGACGTTCATGGCAAAATTTTATATGTCAATTACGCTTCAAATAAGTTCTATGGTTTGTCGCCAAATGATTGTATAGACAAAAATGCATTTGATTTTGTCTATTCTGATGATAAAGAATTTACACAAAATAATTTTCAGAATTGGATTCATTCAGAAGATTCTACCTTTTATTTTGAAAACCGACAAATAAGTGTCACGGGAGAAATTTTATATGTATCGTGGAATATTCATTTCGATCGAACAAAAACCAAAATCAACAAAATCACATCCATTGCCAGAGATATAACAAACCAAAAGAAAATAGAATTTGAGCTTCAAAATGCTTTAGAAAAAGCAGAGGAAAGTGATCGCCTTAAATCGGCTTTTTTGGCAAATATGAGTCACGAAATCCGAACACCGATGAACGGAATTTTAGGTTTCTCTCAGCTACTCTTAACCCCCAATATAACTCCTGGTGAAGTACATAAATTTATAGAAATAATCAATACCTGTGGAAATCAGTTGGTGTCAATTATTGATGATTTAATTGATATTTCAAAGATTGAAGCCAATCAAATGAGGTTCAATACAATCTCGGTCAATATAAGCTATGTGCTCGATGAATTATTCACCATCTTTCAGCCTAAAGCACTTGAATCAAAAATAGATTTATATTTAATCATTGACGAAAACTACGAGAATTGTAAAGTTTTAGTTGACAATGGAAGATTGAAACAAATTCTTTTAAATCTAATAAACAATGCGTTAAAATTCACTTCAAAAGGTTATGTGAAATTTGGATTTACAATTAAAGGAGATTTCATAGAATTCTTTGTCGAAGACTCTGGGATAGGTATTACAGAGGATATGCAGGTCAAAATTTTTGATCGATTCACTCAAGTTGAAACAGAATATTCGAAAATGGCTGGCGGCACTGGACTAGGACTATCTATTTCGAAAGGTATCGTTGAATTATTCGGAGGTAAAATTTGGGTTAAATCAGAAATACGAAAAGGTTCAACTTTCTATTTCACAATCCCATTCAATAAAGCAGTTGGTTCAATCCAAATAAAGGAAGAGGCAAATTCAGAATATTTTTTGATAACAAATGACATCACTGTTTTAATAGTAGAAGATGACCACTCAAACTCATTCTACCTATCTATTTTGTTAGCCAAGTTGAAAATTAAATCGATTTGTGCAAAAAATGGAAAAGAAGCAATAGATTTTGTAAGAGATAATCCCTCTATTAGTTTAGTTTTGATGGACTTTAAAATGCCTATAATGAATGGTTTTGAGGCGACAAAAGAAATAAAAAAAATCAGACCTGACTTACGCATAATAGGACAAACAGCTTATGCACAAACCACTGATAGAGAACGAGCTATTAAGGTTGGTTGCGACGATTACATTTCAAAGCCTATTGATGAGAAAAAAATGGTTGATTTAATACGAAAGCACCTGCCAACTAACAAAATTTTCTAAGCTATACCGTTTGATGAATATTTGGTATTAACCTGAGTTCAGGGTAAGAAATCATATAAATAATTGACAATCGACGTAATCAATAAGGTCGCTCGGCTTTATCTCCCGTTGGTCGCTGACCGATGGTTGCCGCTTGGTTTCCCTAGAACCAACGGTCAAACGTAGTTAATAAGGTTGAGATATGTGTTAATTTCGTTTTTCTACTAAGGTTAAAACCTTATTTGCTAATATTTTTAAGCAGTTATTAGTTAGAAATTAAACTCTTATCCCGCACTCAGGTTATTAGAACGTATTAAATCTTAACTCACAATAGTTTAAGATTCTTCTATTTTACAAAATTTCACAGCCTGCCCTCCTATTTTATACTTTATCCATAATTTACGATGTTTTGTTATTTGTAACTTTGTCATCGTAATTTTTTAGAACGAATCTAAGTAATGGCAAGAAGAGACAAACAACAACAAAAGGACAAAAAGCCTCGGAAACCGAGCGTTTTTGCTGTGTTGAAACCGTATAAAAAGATGATTTACGGTTTAATCGGATTTGCACTGTTGGCAAATGCGGTGAATTTGGTGATTCCTAAACTGATTTCGCACAGCATAGACGACTTCACGAAAGGGAACTTTTCGTACGAGAAGATAATCATCGAATTCGTAGTGGCAGCGACCGTCATTTTCATCTTCACTTTTCTGCAAGGAATACTACAGACGTATGCTTCCGAAAAAGTAGCGAGAGACCTTCGCACACAACTGACAGACAAGATTTCGCGACAAAGTTACGCCTTCATACAGGATGCTAACCCATCGAAACTGCTCACCAACCTCACCGCCGATATCGATTCCATCAAGCTATTTGTGTCGATGGCTGTGGTGTCGATGGCATCGTCGCTCTTCATCATTATAGCTGCCAGCATTCTGTTACTTTCGATTGATTGGAAGTTGGCATTGGCTGTGTTGACCATTATTCCGATTATCATCACATCGTTTGTGTTTGTGTTCAAAAAAGTTGGTGTGCTCTTCAAAAAGAGCCGCGAGGTAGTCGATTGGCTCAACAAAGTCATCAACGAAAGCATTATGGGTGCTGCCATTGTGCGTGTGCTGAATGCACAAACGCTGGAGTACAAGAAATTTATGGATGCCAGCACACAAGCAAAAAACATCGGCATTTCGATACTTAGTCTGTTTGCCACCCTCATTCCGATTGTTGTGTTTGTGGGCAACCTTGCTGCGCTGACGATTCTTGCATTGGGAGGTCATTTCGTGATTACTGGCGCTATGTCGTTGGGCGATTTTGCTGCGTTTAACTCTTATCTGGTTATTCTTATTTTCCCCATTATGGTGATGGGTTTCATCAGCAACTTTATCACGCAAGCGTCTGTGTCGTATGGTCGTTTGCACGAAATATTGAATGCCCCCGACACACGCGATACCGGAACAGTAAGCACTCCGCTGAAAGGTAATTTGGAAATGAAAGATGTTTGCGTTAGTTATGGTGACAAACCTGTGTTGAAAAATATCTTTTTCACCATTCAGCCTGGCACTCGAACAGCCATTATCGGACCTACAGCCGCCGGGAAATCACAACTGCTTCATTTGCTCACGGGATTGATTCATCCGAATAGCGGAACGATTCTTTTTGATGGAACAGACATCAATGCTTACGACAAAGAGACGTTTCAGCACCAAATCGGATTTGTGTTTCAAGACAGCGTCATCTTCAACATGAGTCTGCGCGAAAATATTGCCTTCAACGAAAAGGTGACCGATGAACTAATGGCAAAAGCTATTGAAACAGCAGAGTTGAAAGACTTTATCGCAACGTTGCCTCAAGGATTGGAAACCATCGTCAGCGAACGAGGCACCAGCCTTTCGGGTGGACAGAAACAACGTATCATGCTGGCGCGCGCGCTGGCTATCAATCCGAAGATTCTGTTGCTCGACGACTTCACAGCACGCGTTGACGGACAAACCGAACAGAAAATACTCGACAACGTAGCGCGCAACTATCCCGACATCACACTACTTTCGGTCACTCAAAAGATTGCTTCCGTGATGCATTATGGACAAATAATTCTGCTCGAAGAGGGCGAAATATTGGCGCATGGCACACACGATTCGCTGATGGTAAGTTGTCCGGAATACGTTCAAATTTTTAACTCACAACGCAGCACCAACCACTATGAACTATAATCTCAACCTCAAGAAAGAGGTAAAAACAACCGAAAAAGCAAGTGCATCTACCACCTTCAAGCGATTGATGGCATTGATTGGTAACGAGCGCCGAAACCTCTACATTGCGATGATTTTCATTTTCATCAATGCCGCGTTGAACCTCGTGGGACCTTATTTGATGGGGCATGCGGTGGATAATTTCATTGTGACCAAGCAATACGACGGTGTCATCACCTATTCACTCATTTTGTTGGTGGTGTTCTGTTTTGCAGTGGTGAGTGGCTACACGCAAACGCAATTGATGGGACGCGTGGCACAACGAACGCTGTTTAACCTCCGCAACAAAGTGTTCGCCAAGCTGCAAGAGCTGCCTATCGACTTTTTTAACCAAAACAAAGCCGGCGATTTGATTTCGCGCATCAACAACGACACCGAAAAAATCAACACCTTCTTCGCGCAGTCGTTGGTGCAGTTCATCAGCAGCATTTTCACGATGGTGGGCGCGGGCATTTTCTTGTTTTCGATTAATCCGAAACTGGCATTTGCGGCATTGGCTCCGGCGTTGGTCTTGTTAATTTTCACACGCAGCATATCGCCGTGGGTGAAAAGTCGCAACGCCAGCAACCTAAAAAGCACTGGACTGCTGAGCTCCGAAATACAAGAGAGCCTATCGAATTTCAAAGTAATCATTGCCTTCAACCGCCGCGACTACTTCCGCAAACGATTCGAAGAGGTGAACAACGACAACTACGCCACAGCTGTGAAGGCCGGCATTGCAAACAACTTCTTTATGCCGGTCTACAGCTTTATGTCGAGCATCGGGCAAATGGTGGTGTTGGCATTCGGCATCTATTTGATTACGAAGGGCGAGTTCTCGGTCGGTCTGCTCATCAGTTTCTTAGCATACATCGCGCAGTTCTACAATCCGCTGCGTCAGATAGCGGCACTTTGGGCGAATTTCCAGACAGCATTGGCGGGTTGGGATCGCATTTCGCAAATCTTGGGGATGGAAAACAACATTACTGTAGCACCTTCGACGGCAAAAGAGCAATCGTCTGCCCTACTCTCTTTCCGCAACGTTTCGTTTTCGTACATTCCCGAAAATGAGATCCTGACGAATATCAGTTTCGACCTCGAAAGTGGCAAAACGTATGCATTCGTAGGACCAACCGGCGGTGGAAAGACAACTACAGCCTCATTAATGGCACGATTGTATGACCCAACATCGGGTAAAATCCTGCTCGAAGGCGAAGACATTCGCACCATCGACGCACAAACGCGGACTTCGAAAATCGGCTTTATCCTGCAAGAACCTTTTCTCTTTAGCGGCACCATTCGCGACAATATTCTGTTTGGAAACAGCGAATACGAAAACCTGTCGAACGACGAATTGCTAAAAGTGCTCACCGACGCAGGCTTAAACGGACTACTCGAACGCTTCGATGGTGGACTGTCTGCCGAAATAAAAGCAGCAAGCGACGGCATCAGCCTTGGGCAAAAGCAACTCATCGCCTTTATCCGTGCGGTATTGCGCAAACCAAAACTCCTGATTCTCGACGAAGCAACGGCCAACATCGACACCGTGACCGAACAA
>JBAXGL010000071.1:0-10929 GCA_037139375.1 Bacteroidales bacterium
TCGACAGAAGAGATTCAGGTGAATGTGATACACAAGGCCGTTGGTCAGATTTCGGAGTCGGATGTGGCTTTGGCTGCTGCTTCGAATGCGATTATCATCGGATTCCAGGTGCGTCCATCGCAAAGTGCGCGTAGAAATGCAGAACGCGAAGGTGTTGACATCCGCTTGTATTCTGTTATCTACAAAGCCATCGAAGAGCTCACCGCCGCAATGGAAGGTATGCTTTCACCCGATATCAAAGAAGAAATCGTGGCAACACTCGAGGTACTCGAAGCTTTCAAAATCACGAAAGTGGGTACAGTGGCTGGATGTTTGGTGCGCGAAGGAAAAATCAAACGTTCTTCGAAAATCCGCTTGATTCGTGATGGTATCGTGATCTATTCTGGAGATTTGGGCTCACTCAAACGTTTCAAAGACGACGTGAAAGAGGTAGCAACCAACTACGAGTGCGGTTTGAATATCCACAACTATAACGACATCAAAGCTGGCGACATCATCGAAGCCTTCGAAGAGATAGAGGTAAACAGAACACTCTAAGAAATTAGAATTGGACATAAAAATAGCGGAATATTCGAAAGAGTATTCCGCTATTTTTGCTTAATTAGCGCTATTGCTAAAACGATTTCTTTAGGAATTCATAAAAAGTATCCATGTGACGAATCCGTTTTTCTATAAATATTTCATCGATTTTAATCAATATACCAGTCTCTTCCACATCCCCAAATTCGTCATTTACAGCCGTTCCAAAAACACGCATTGTCGGTGAAAGACTCATATAAGCGTTCACCAATGGTGGTATGTTGAGCCCCAATTTACGAACCTCCTGATTTAGAATTTTGTAATCTTCCTTAAAAGTGCCTGCGGAAAACATTTTGTCGAGTTCAGCTACATCAGTATCCCAGTGAGGAACGATAGGTGTGATTGGATAGACCAACTTGTCTGCATCAGGGAAATATTTGTTCCAAAAACGTAAAATCATATCTCGAGCACCCTTGTGATAGTTAGGATACATTGTTACTTTACCAAAATAATAATGAATATTCGGTTTAATTTTAGGCAATGCTCCTAGGCCATCCCACAGGTTATCGAGAGCGAAAAGAGCTTTTGCGCCTGCCTTTGATGATTGGTATTCGAGAGTCACAAACGACCGCCCCAACTCGACGGTGTAAGGCATATATTCTTTCAGAAATTTATCGGACATATTGAACAAATGCGCAGTAGCTAACAGCGGATGACCATGTTCGTCGAAGTTGATTTCATCGCCATACATAAAACGATAACCACCGATAATCTCCAATGCATCGGGATTCCATACTAGTAATTGGAAAAAAGGATTTTCCATTGTATCGTATTCATCAATATCGACCGAATGTCCTGTACCGCCACCAGCATCGCGAAAAGCAATCTCCCGCAATCGACCAATTTCTAGCATCGTATTTGGGGCATTGTGATGGGTGACAATGTATATTTCATTTCCTCCTTTGTTCGTCTTTCGTAAAAATCGTTCCTCCGTCAGCTCCTTAAGAATCAACTCTTTACTGATCGGATCAATTACGTTTTCCATATATTGAGATCTATAACTACTTAATATTTAATGAATAGGCTGCCTCTTTGACATACGCCGCCCAAGCTTTAACCGGACGTGATTTGTCGAAAGTTTGCCACGGAATAGGCTTGCCAAAACGTATATTGAAAGTTTTACCGCGTTGCTTAAACAACTCATGAGGCAATAAAAACATTTCTAAATTCACACCAATTCGCAACAATTTACGAATATACGCAAATCCATAAAAAAAGCTCGTGTTTTTACCATCAAAATAGACAGGAACAACATCTCGTTTGTATTGAACTGCTTTGGCGATGAACGATTTTTTCCATTCTAAATCTTCGATATGTCCATTTTGCCACCTCGATACTAATCCTGCAGGAAAAAACATTACCTGCACATCTGAATTATATACGGCGTTGATTATCTCTGCCGAATCTTTTGCTTGAGCACCATGCTTATTTACAGGCACAAACACAGTTTCAAAGTTAGTCACATTCATCAAAATATCATTCACCACAAATTTTACTTTATGGTCAAATGCTTCACCAATAATGCTTGTTAACGCCACACCATCGAGCCCTCCAAGTGGGTGATTCGATGCAAAAACAAAAGAACCATCTTTCGGAATATTATCTAACCCTTCAGTATTAATCGTTACCTTCCAGTAATCAATCATCGCGGTTGCAAATTCTACCCCATTAAGGTGTCCACGAGCTCTCAAAAAAGTATTTATCCCTTCTTGATGTATTATTTTTTTTAACAGTGAAACTGCAAAACGGGGAATTTTACGCGACAGTCCGGGTGCCTTTTCGCGTAAAACTTTATCTACATCGATTTGCAAAATCTCATCAGCCATTTTTCATATTTTGGTCGCAAAAATACACTAAATATTTATAAACAAAGTCATTATATCATATAGAAATAGCATTTTAACCGAAATGAAACCAAATTGTAAATACGAATTCAATTCGATTTTTAGATAAAGAGGAACTTGATGTTGATTGCACTAATGATTTGATATTTACTATCTAAGCATAAAATAAACTGTTGAAAACTTTTCTGAAAATATGCCTTTTGAAACAATATTTATTTCTATTTTTACAACCTATAAACCAGTCAAAAAACAGATATTTCATCCAATGGTCAATCAATCAGAGTTTTATCATATTCCAGCACTACTTTCTGAAAGCATTAGCGGTCTGAATATTCAATCTGCAGGCATCTATGTCGATGTGACCTTTGGTGGCGGTGGGCATGCGAAAGAAATTTTGAGCAAATTAGGCACAAAAGGTCGTCTTTTTGCATTTGATCAAGACGAAGATGCTGAAAAAAACATCATTGGAGACAAACGATTAACATTCGTCCGCAGCAATTTTTGCTATCTGCAGAATTTTATGAACTATCATAATGTGAAGACTATCGATGGTTTACTCGCTGATTTAGGTGTTTCGTCGCACCATTTTGATGAAGCAGACCGTGGGTTTTCGTTTCGGTTCGATGGAAAGCTCGATATGCGAATGAACAAACGTTCGGGCGCTTCTGCTGCAGATTTGATAAACACGCTTTCGGAGGAACGATTAGCCGATATCTTTTACTATTATGGCGAAATGAAAAATTCAAGACGAATAGCATCGATTCTTGTAGAAACACGTAAAACGAAAAAGATACAAACTATTGCGCATTTTTTGGAAGCTATTCGCCCCTGTATCAATAGACAAAAAGAGAAGAAAGAGTTGGCTCAGGTGTTTCAGGCACTGCGCATCGAGGTGAATAAAGAGCTAGACACGCTTCGCGAAATGCTTGAACAGGCTTGCGAATTGCTTAAACCAGGCGGTCGTTTGGCGGTCATTACCTACCATTCTTTGGAAGATAGGTTGGTGAAGAACTTTTTCAAAACAGGCAATTTTGAGGGAAAAGTCAATCAAGACTTTTTTGGAAACACCAATACTGCACTAAAGGCAATTAGCAACAAAGTAATTGTGCCTTCTGATGAGGAAATAGGGCGAAATCCTCGTGCCCGAAGCGCTAAACTAAGAGTGGCAGAGAAAAGATAAAAATTTCAACAATCGACAGCGATTATGGCATTTGGATTTAAGAAAAAAAATAACGACGCAAACAAATACGAAACAGAAGGCAAAGGTCTTTCGGTTCGTGATGTGATTGGCGGTAACGCTGCAAGTGATTTCCTCAAGAAACAAGTGGGTTTAATCATTATGATTTTATGCTTTCTCTTTTTTTATATTAGCAATCGCTATGAATGTCAGCAAAAGCTAATGGATATTGTGAAATTGGAGAAAAAATTGACGGATGTGAAATATGAAGCGTTGACTCGCTCTGCAGAACTGATGGGCGGGAGCAAGCAGTCGCAGGTGAAATCGTTGATTGTAGAAAAAGGGATTCAGTTGGAGGAGTCTCAAACGCCGCCTTACAGCATTATCAAACCAAAATCTAAGAAATAGAGATGGCTATCGATAGAAAAACCATATTATCGCGATACGGAATAGTCGTTACTTTGATTGTTCTGGTGCTAAGTCTGATTGTTTACAAGATTGTAAAAATATCATTCATCGAAGGGAATATGTGGCGAAGCTTGGGCGAGAAGAGCAAAACAATCAATATTTCAATTGATCCTACTCGCGGCAACATTTATGCCTCAGATGGTAGACTGATGGCAAGTAGCATTCCTCAATATCAACTTTTTTTCGACTTTAAAGCCAGTGGTTATACTCCAACGAAAAGAATTTCTTCGAGAGACTCGTTAGATAAATATATGACCCCGCTTTGTAACGATTTGGCACTAATCATTGGAGACAAAACGCCGGAAGAATATAAAACTTATATTTTGAAGGGGCTCAGCAAACAAAGCAGACAATTCTCCATTTCAGGGAAGAAGGTATCGTACCTTGGAATGAAAAAATTAAAAGAGAATCCATTCCTCAAATTGCCTCCTGGCGTAAGTGGATTCTATTCAAAAATATTCTTTCAACGGAAAAAACCTTATGGTTCATTGGCTTCACGTACCATTGGCGACATCTATTCCGAAAGACTGAAAGGTGGGAAAAATGGTCTTGAACTACAATTCGACAGTGTGCTTCGAGGTATTCCAGGCTTTGCGTGTCGTCAGAAAATCCGGAGTTATTATATGAACTATACCACGCAAGAACCCATTGATGGGATGGATATTCATACAACGATTGATATTGATATTCAAGATATTTCGGAGCGAGCGTTAGTCGACAAATTAAAAGAAGTAGATGCAGAATCGGGCACCATCGTTTTGATGGAAGTAGAAACAGGCGAGGTGAAAGCGATTACTAATATGATGCGTGTGGCTCCTGGCGAATATTATGAAGGCACAAATATGGCGGTGAACAGCCTAACAGAGCCAGGTTCAACGTTCAAAGTTGCATCAATGATGATTGCATTAGATGATGGTAAAGTAAAGCCAGACGATAAAATTTTCTGCGAATACGGGCAGTGGCACTACAGCAACCGCGTGGTGAAGGATCACAACTGGGATAAAGGCGGATACGGCGATTTGACTGCAGCTCAAACCATTTGGAACTCGTCGAACATCGGCGTGGCAAAGATTATCGATAGAGCTTATCACAATGATCCGAAAAGATATGTGGATAAACTTTACAAAATCGGATTGAACAAACGACTCGACTTTCAGATTCCGGGAACGGCAACGCCCAAAATCAAATATCCTACAGACCCAACTTGGTCGAACACTACATTGGCGTGGATGTCGTTTGGATATGAAACACAAATTCCGCCAATTTATATGCTGACTTTTTACAATGCAATTGCCAACAATGGCAAAATGGTTAAACCCTTCTTCGTGAAAAGTATCAATCGAAACGGTACAGAATTAAAGAAATACGAGACCGAAGTGGTGAATCCTGCTATTTGTAAACCAAGTACCATCAAAATCATTCAGCAAATGTTGGTCGATGTAGTTCTACACGGAACGGGGAAACCTCTTTTGTCAAAACATATAAAAATAGCGGGTAAAACAGGTACAGCGCAAGTATCGCAAGGTAAAACAGGATACGATGGTCACCAAGTGAGTTTTTGCGGATATTTCCCAACGGACAAACCCAAATATTCGGGAATAGTAGTGATTCGTTATCCTCGAATCGGACATGCTGGTGGTGGAACAATGGCTGGACCCGTTTTTAAACAAATTGCGGAACAAGTTTTTGCTCGTAGCCTTCGTGTGCCATCTAATGAAATGCCCAAAGATAGCGTGAAAGCAATTCTTCCATCTTCTAAAATTGCATTAAAAGAAGAATTACAGTTGATTTATTCAAAATTAGCCATGAAGATAGATAGCACCAATGCTTCGAATGGATTTGCAAAAGCCAGTGCTAATATATCAGGTGTTTCCATAAAAAAAATTGCTGTTGCTTCTGGAGTTATTCCTAATGTAGTTGGAATGGGTATTCGTGACGCAGTCTATCTGCTCGAAAATATAGGTATGCGGGTTGTGATTTTGGGTGATGGAACGGTCGCATCCCAATCTCCATCGGCGGGACAAGCATACACAAAAGGGGAAACAATAAGAATTGTATTGAAATAATATTCATTTGATTATGAAGTTACAACAACTTATTTCGAGACTAAAACCGGTTCAACTGATTGGCTCTACAGATATTGAAATCAGCAATATTTGTTCCGATTCGCGCAAAGCGAAGGATGGAAGTCTGTTTATCGCTGTATCTGGAACGGCTGTAGATGGACATAGCTTTATAAACCAAACCATTGCGCAAGGAGCAATTGCAATAATTTGTGAGCAAATTCCCGCGACAATAGCTCCAAATATCACCTATGTGCAAGTAGCAGACAGCGCCGATGCATTGGGCGTAATTGCTTCAGCATGGAACGATTATCCGTCTGAAAACCTCACCTTGGTGGGTGTGACGGGTACAAATGGTAAAACGACTATTGCAACCTTGTTGTATAATATGTTTACCAAATTGGGATACAAAACGGGTTTGCTCTCTACTGTTTCCAATTTTGTAGTAGACAAAGAAATACCAGCCACACACACCACCCCTGACCCAATCAGCCTGAATGAATTGCTGAAAGATATGGTAGATGCTGGTTGCGAATATGCATTTATGGAAGTTAGTTCGCACTCGGTGGACCAAAAACGCATCAGCGGGCTCAAATTCAAAGGAGGAATATTCACCAATCTGACACGCGACCACCTCGATTACCACAAAACGGTGGATGCTTATTTGAAAGCAAAAAAAGGGTTTTTCGATCAATTGCCGAAAGAGGCTTTTGCTATCACCAATGCTGACGACAAAACGGGTTTGGTGATGCTTCAAAATACCAAAGCTAAGAAATTGACTTACTCTGTCCGCACATTAGCCGACTATAAAGGGCGTATCATTGAAGACCATTTCGACGGCATGTTGCTCGAAATTAATCGGAAAGAAGTAATGGTGCAGTTTGTCGGAAAATTCAACGCGTCGAATTTATTAGCAGTCGTTGGTGCAGCCCATCAATTGGGACAAAATATGGACGAAATTCTATTGGTTTTGAGCACGTTGAAATCAGTTTCGGGACGATTCGAAGCACTTCGTTCACCATTGGGTTATACTTCGATTGTTGATTATGCCCACACGCCAGATGCGCTGAACAACGTGTTGAGTGCAATTCATCAGGTTTTGAACGGTGGTGGGAAAGTAATTACTGTAGTGGGTGCAGGTGGCAATCGCGACAAAGGCAAACGCCCGCTGATGGCAAAAGAGGCTGCAAATGCCAGTGATAAAGTGATTCTGACCTCTGACAATCCACGCTTCGAAGAGCCAGAAGAAATTCTGAGCGACATGGTGGCAGGACTTGATATTCTCGACAAAAAGAAAACACTCACCATCATCGATCGTCGACAAGCTATCAAAACTGCTTGCATGTTGGCTCAACCGGGCGATGTGATTCTGATTGCCGGCAAAGGACACGAAGATTATCAAGACATAAAAGGCGTGAAACACCATTTCGATGACCGAGAAGTGGTTCGCGAAATATATGCCGAGCAAAACTCATAACTTAAAATTCATAACTCATACCTGACAACTATGCTTTACTACTTATTCCAATATCTGCACGATTTGAATTTCCCCGGAGCGGGCGTGTTCAAATACATCTCTTTTCGTTCTGGAGCTGCACTTATATTATCTTTGTTTGTCTCCACTATAATTGGTCGCAGAATTATCAACAAACTTCAGATGCTACAGATTGGAGAAGTGGTACGTGATCTGGGACTAGAAGGGCAAATGCAGAAAAAAGGCACTCCTACCATGGGTGGAATCATCATCATTATCTCGATTTTAGTGCCCGTTTTGCTGTTAGGTAAATTAGGAAATATCTACATGATTTTGATGATACTGACCACTATTTGGCTCGGAATCATTGGATTTCTGGACGACTATATCAAGGTTTTCAAAAAAGACAAAGAGGGTTTGAAAGGCATTTTCAAAATTGTCGGTCAGGTTGGATTGGGTTTGATTGTAGGCATTATTCTCTATATGAGTCCAAAAGTTGTGATTCGCGAAAACTCGGAAATTCGTCATAACAATGTCATTTCGGCTGTTGAATACAAATCATTGGATGTGAAATCGACTAAAACTACTATCCCATTTGTGAAAAACAACAACCTCGACTATTCAGAATTGGTAGCGTTTACTGGAGAAAAAGCTCAAATGTGGGGTTGGATTCTCTTTATTTTGGTGACAATTTTTATTGTGACAGCAGTGTCGAACGGTGCAAATCTGACTGACGGATTGGATGGATTGGCAACAGGTAATTCGGCAATAATAGGGGTTACGCTCGGGATACTGGCATACCTATCGAGTAATATCAATTACGCTTCGTACCTCAACATCATGTATATTCCTGGGGTGGAAGAGATGACCGTTTTTGCGAGTGCATTTATCGGTGCCACGATTGGATTTTTGTGGTACAATTCCTTCCCTGCACAAGTGTTTATGGGCGATACAGGCAGCTTGACACTTGGTGGCATTATTGCCGTTTTTGCAATAATTATCCACAAAGAGCTGCTCATCCCGATTCTATGTGGCGTGTTTTTGATTGAAAATCTATCGGTCATCATGCAACGCTATTATTTTAAATATACCAAAAAGAAAACCGGTACCGGAAAACGCATTTTCAAAATGGCACCTTTGCACCACCATTTCCAAAAACCAGGGAATGCAGGGATCGATGCATTGTGGCAAAGTCCGATTCTGCCGGTTCCTGAGTCTAAAATCGTTGTACGGTTTTGGATTATCGGCATCATTTTGGCAGTTATTACGATTGTGACATTGAAAATAAGATAAGAAAGTCGCCCAAACGGGACTTTTAACAAAGAAAATATGAACAAAAGAATTGTTGTTTTAGGAGCAGGAGAAAGCGGTGCAGGCGCAGCGGTTTTGGCAAAAGTGAAGGGATTCGACGTGTTTGTTTCAGACAAATCGAAAATTGCCCACAACTATAAGGCATTGCTCAACAAATACGATATTGCGTGGGAAGAAGAGACACACACCGAGTCGCTCATTCTCAATGCTAATGAAGTGGTGAAAAGTCCTGGCATTCCTGACAAAGCTCCGATTGTGAAGGCGTTGAAGGCACAAAATACACCAATTATCTCTGAAATCGAATTTGCTGCTCGTTATACCAAAGCCAAAATGGTGTGTATAACAGGTAGCAACGGCAAAACCACCACCACAATGCTCACCTATCACATTCTGAAAAATGCAGGACTCAATGTGGGTTTAGCTGGCAATGTGGGCAAGAGCTTGGCGCTGCAAGTAGCTGAAGAAAATTTCGACTACTTCGTGTTGGAGCTGAGCAGCTTTCAGTTGGATAATATGTACGATTTCCGTGCGAACATTGCCATTTTGCTAAATATCACACCCGATCACCTCGATCGCTACGACTATTGTATGCAAAACTACATCAACGCCAAATTCCGTATTACGCAGAATCAAACGCCCGAAGATGCATTTATTTTCTGGAATGACGATCCCATTATATCTGAAGAGCTGAAGAAGCGCGACCTCGATGCTCAGTTCTATCCGTTTGCTGAAACAGCTGAAGAAGGTGTAAAAGGTTATACTGACGGAGAAAATATTTGCATCGAAACCAATCAAGCAGAAGTTTTCCTGATGGAGCTGAGCAAATTGGCACTTTCGGGCACGCATAACCTCTATAACTCACTCGCAGCAGGCATTTCGGCTAAATTATTAGACATTAAAAAAGACAACATTCGTCAATCGTTGAGCGATTTTCAAGGAGTGGAGCATCGCTTAGAATACGTCAATCGGGTACGTGGCGTGGAATACATCAACGATTCAAAAGCGACCAACGTCAACTCGTGTTGGTATGCATTGCAAAGCATGAAAACACCGACCGTGTTGATAATTGGCGGCACTGACAAAGGCAACGACTACACCGAAATCGAAGAGTTGGTGAAAACCAAAGTAAAAGCAATGGTTTGCTTGGGGGTGGATAACACTAAGCTGCATGCTTTCTTCGACGGAAAAGTACCGACCATCGTCGATGCTGGTTCGATGCAAGAGGCTGTCGATCATTGCTACCGATTGGCAGAAAAAGGGGAAACAGTATTGTTGTCACCGTGTTGTGCGAGCTTCGATCTATTCCAAAACTACGAAGATCGTGGTCGCCAATTCAAGGAATGTGTGAGAAATTTGTAGGAATAATGACACTCTTCAATTTACAATTATGGATTTAACCAAAGCACTTTTTAAAGGAGATCGCGTTATTTGGACGGTGTTCTTTTTCCTCTGTCTGATTTCGGTCGTTGAGGTGTATAGCGCATCGAGTATGCTTTCGTACAAAGCTGCGGTGCGCCATTTCGACCCGATAGTTCGGCACGCTACATTTTTGATTGGCGGCACCGGATTGATTATTTTAATTCAGAATTTGAGTTTGAAGAAGCTTCAAATACTTGGTTTTGTGGCACTCATACTTGGTGTCCTTTTCTTGATTTATGCACAATTTGGAGGGATGAAAGTAAATGATGCTACGCGATGGGTAAGTGTGTTCGGCATTCGATTTCAGCCATCAGAATTTGCAAAACTGGGAGTCATTATTACTACCGCTTATTTTTTGGCTCGCTATCAGGACGAAGAAAATGCTTCTTCCAAAGCATTCAAATGGGTAATGGGAATCACCACGATAATTTTTCTATTGATTCTCAAAGAAAATATCTCAACAGCGGTACTTCTTTTTGGGGTTGTCTATTGCATGATGTTTATTGGTCGGGTGCAGTACAAAAAATTATTGATTATTGGCTTTTCTGTTATTTTACTTGTTGGAGTTGCCATTTTTGCCATAACTCATATACC